>DASPJG010000727.1:0-17533 GCA_035628755.1 Pyrinomonadaceae bacterium | reverse complement strand
GTTCATCGTCAAAACTTTCTTGCCGCTCATCAATCGGATGGGCGTGCGCGTCAACGCCGAACTCGAACGCTACGGCTTCTACCCGCCCGGCGGCGGACGCTTCAACGCGCGCATCGAACCTGCGAGCAAGCTCAAGCCGCTCGACCTGCCCGCGCGCGGCGAGATACGCGCCCGACGCGCCCGCGCGCTCGTCGTCAAACTTCCGCCGACGGTCGGCGAACGCGAGTTGAGCGTCGTCTCAGTACGGCTCGGCTGGGGCGCGTTGCCGGGCGACGAGTTGCGCGTCGAAACTTCGCAAAACGCGATCAGCCCCGGCAACGTGCTGACGCTTGAGATCGAGAGCGAACATCTCACGGAAGTCTTCACCGGCATCGGCGAGCGCGGCGTGCGCGCCGAGACGGTGGCCGAGCGCGCGGCTGAGGAAGCACGCGCCTATCTCGAAACGGACGCGCCCGTCGGCGAGCATCTGGCCGATCAACTGCTCATTCCGCTCGCGCTCGCGGGCGGCGGCTCGTACACGACCGGCCAGCCCTCTCAGCACACGACGACCAACATCGAAATCATCAAGATGTTTCTCGACGTTCAGATCAACGCAAAGCCGTTAGACGGGAACATGTGGAAGATTGAGATTTTCGGGTAGAGGAAAAAGGGACAAGGGAAAGGATAAAGCCCGCGCGGCGGTTATCCTTTCCCCTGTCCCTCAACGCATCTTTTAGTTGCCGACGTATTTTAGTCGCCGACGTAGCTGATCTCCATCCGGCGCGTGTGATAGCCCGCCAGCGCAAGCACGACGAGCGTGAAGATGAGCAGGCTCGGGACGGAGACCCACGCGGGCGTCGGCTCGGCCATCACGGCAAAAGGCCCTTCGCTCAGCGGCACGGGCAACAGCGAGTGCAGGTAGTGGATGACGCTCACTTTTTTGAGCAGCGGCGGCAGCAGGAAGTTGAGCCATTCCCAACCGTAGATAAGGAGCGCGGGAATGATCGGGTTGCGGAAAAAGAGGCCGACGATCAGGAAGATCGCGCCGTAGCCGACAACCGCGAGCGTCGTGATGCCGAGATAAACGAGCGCCTGTTTGCCGCCCGCGCCCTCGAAAAAGTAGCGTGTGCTTTCATCGGAGAAGCGCGGGAAGTAGAGCATGAAGAGCGAGGCGAGCGTCGTCAGGCCGAAGAGCACGATTGACGTGACCAGCCCCGACAGGTATTTGCCGACCACCAAGACCTCGCGCCTGACCGGCGACAGGAAATAGTAGTGCAAGCTCCGGTCAACCACCTCGCCGCGAAACAGGTTCATGAAAATCCACGCGCAGCCGAAGAAGACGACGGCGCGCAGGATGAGCGTGTTGTAGATAATGGAAAAGACGATGCTCAACCTGCTGAAGTCTTGAAAGTCGTCATCGTCCGGCGGCAGGAGCGCGAGCAGGAACAGCAGGAAGACCGGCAAGGCCGCGAGCACGTAGATCAAGAGCGCGCGGCGGCTCAGGAAATTTTTCCGCAACTCAAGGCTCAGGATGGCGAGCGTTTGCTGCGCCCACAAGCCCCACGGCATGTCGCCCGCGATCTTCTTGCTCGCCTGCGCCGTCGCCGAATCAATGGTCGAACTCATCATCGCCCTCCGTCCGAACTGATCAGATATTGATAGACCGCATCGAGGTCGTCGTCCGCGGGCGCGACCGATTCGATGCGCAGGTCGCCGTCGAGCACGACCCGATTCAAGAGCAAGTAAAACTCGTCAGGCCGCCGCGTCTTCACGAACAATCCCTGCCGGTCTTCGTGCAGGCGCGCCTCGACCACGCCCTCCTGCTCGAAGACGCGCGCGGCGAGCGCCTGCGGGCGGTCGCAGCGGATCAAAATCTGCATCGGGTGTTCTTCGATCTCGTCGCGCACGCCGTGGACGTTGCCTTCGGCGACGACGTAGCCGTTGTTCAAGAGCACGACGCTGTCCGACATCATGTCCACTTCATGCAGGATGTGGCTGGAGATGATGAGATACAGACCTTCGGCGGCGAGTTGGCGGAAGAGACGTATGATCTCGGCGCGCGCCATCGGGTCGAGACCGTTCAGAGGCTCGTCGAGGATGAGCACGGCGGGGTTGTGCGCGATTGACTGAGCGAGGCGGATGCGCTGGCGCATGCCCTTGCTGTAACCGGCCACCTTGCGATCCGCCGCCTCCAGCATCGAGACGCGCTCCAACGCCTGATGCGTCAGGTTATCCAGCGCGCGGCTCGACGCGCCGTGCGTGCGGAGGTAAAACTCGATGAACTCGCGCCCGGTCGCGCCGCGCGGGAAAGAGTCGAACTGCGCGCAGTAGCCGACCTTGCGGAAAAGCTCCTGCGGGTCGTCGGGAGAAGTGCCGAGCACGCTGATGCGCCCGCGCGTCGGCTTCAAGAGTCCAGTCATCAGGTTCATAAGAGTGGTCTTGCCCGAACCGTTAGGGCCGACCAGACTCGTGATGCCCGGCACGATGGAGAGATTGACGCGGTTGACGCCGAGTATCTCGCCGTAGAATTTCGACACGTCCTCGAAGACGATTAACTTCTCCGCCGTGTGCGGCGTCGCTGCCGTTGCTGTCGCTGCCGTCGTCATTTCACCACCTCGTAGGCGCGCACCTTGCGCATCAGGAGCAGCACGCAGAAGCCACAGATCAGGCCGAGCGCGAGCCACGACGACCAGAGCGGCGGCTCGTATAACGCTATCTCTATCGTGCGCCCGTTGATCGTCCTTTCCATGCTGCCGGTCTGCGGCTGGAACAGGCCGAACAACCCGCTCCACACCGAGTTCATGATCGCACCGAGGCTGATGAGATGTCCCCAGCGCGTGAGGAACAGGGCGTTGATGATCTCGCCAAAGGCCGAGGGGATGAAGAAGATGGCAAGCAGCGCGCCGCTCGCCACCACGCGCCATTTCAACCACGCCGAGACGGCGAGCGACAAGATCGCCAGCACGACGATCCACACGAAACTGCTCAGGAAGATCGCTCCGGCGAGCCGCAGGTTGTTGCCCAGCCAGCCCGCGCCTTCCAGATAAGCCTGCAAGATAAAGAGCAGGAGGCCGGGAACCCACGTGATCAGCGAGATCAGGATCAGGAGCACGCACATCTTGCCGATGACGTACTCCTTGCGCGTGAAGGGACGCGACAGGTAGAGCGGGAGCGCGTTGTTGGCGAGGTCGCGCGAGATGAGCGGCGGCCCGATGAGCACGGTCAGCAGGAACCCGAGCAAGCACTGCGTGGTGATGAACGTGTGAAAGAAAGAGGCGTTGATCGGCACGAGTTCGCGGATGTCGAGTTTCATCAGCGCGAGGGCGTTGACGTTGTGGTGCAGGTAGATCAGGATCGCCGCGACGAGCGGGTAGATGAAGCAGACCGCGAAGAACGCGATGAAAAGTTTTGAACGAAACACGTCGCGGTAGGCATGGCGCGGGAGGATCAGAAAGCGCGACCACTCCGGCGTCAGATTGCCCGCGTAGGGCTTGTAGCCGTGCTCATAAACTGCCATTGCCGTTACCTCCTGCCGCCGGTGCGCCGCCGCTCTCCATCGCCTTGAGGAAGATGTCTTCGAGCGAGTCGCGTTTGAAGTTCAGCCGCCGTATCTGCACCTCGCGCTCGGCGGCGACACGATACAGGTCGCGTATCTCGACGCCTTCGGGCAAGACCAGCTTCAGCCGCCGCTCGTTCGTGAACGCATACTCGCAGCCCAGCCGACCGACCGCCTCCGCGAACCCGCGATTGTCGCCTCGCATCTCCAACTCGATAAACTTGCGGTTGGCCTTGCGTTCCTCTTCGAGATTGCAGTTGGCCGCGATGCGCCCGTCCTTGAGAACGAGTATCTCGTCGCAGCACTCTTCCACGTCGCGCAGCAGGTGAGACGAGAGCATGATGCGCGCCTCGCCGCTGTCGCGTATCTCGCGGATGAGGCGAATCATGCGCAGGCGCGTCGGCGGGTCGAGGCCGTTGGTCGGCTCGTCGAGGATGATGAGCTTCGGGCCGTGGACGATGGCCTGCGCGAGTTTCGCAAGTTGCTTCATGCCGAGCGAGTAAGTGTCGAGCGTGCGGTAGCGCGCTTCGCCCAAGCCCACGTAGAACAGCGACTCGTGCGCGCGTTCGAGCGCGGCGTCGGGAGGCATGCCGGAGAGTTCCGCCATCAGGCGCACGAAATGGACGCACGTCATCTTGGCGATAAACGAATCGCGCTCCGGCATGTAGCCGATGAGGGCGCGAATCCGTTTGGCGTCGGTCGTGATGTCCTGACCGAAGATGCGCGCCGTCCCGGCGGTGGCCGGGTGGAAGCCGAGGAGCGTGTGGATGAGCGTGGTCTTGCCCGCGCCGTTCGGGCCGAGCAGACCGATGGCGCGCCCGCTCAGCGTGCCGCGCAGGTCTTGGAGGATGTGACGCTTGCCGAAGGCCACGCCCAAACCGTCGAGTTCGATAACTGGATTCATAATGTGTGGAAGCCCCGGTCGGTTCCGGTTCGAGACAAAGTTGAAAAGCGCGCGAACCGATCCTGAAGAGTAGGTCGCTTTATACGACATTCGCCCTGCGACTTCAAACAATTTCGAGACTGCATACGATGCGGGCGACGGCCAATGTTCCGTTGAAGAATAACGCTTCGTTGAGAGTTAAAGTTCTGTGCGTGAGAAAGGTTTTGCAGAGAAGCGAAGGCAGCGCGTGTAAAGAAAAGCGTTCACCACAGGGACACAGAGAAAGCACAGAGGAAGCACAGAGAGACAGCCGATCTTCTAGCTGTCTTTCTCTATGCCCGCTCTGTGTTTCCTGTCTCCCTGTGGTGAACTCGACCCACTAAACTGCTCAGGTCAATTCGCAGAGATCACTTAGACACTCACTTGCTTGCGACCAACCCGCCTGCGGCAACTTCTGTGGCGTTGACGCGCACCTTGCCTTGTTCGACCTCCACGGTGTCGCCCTGCTTCAACGTGCCGTAGCTCTGCCCGTTGACTATCAGCCTCTCACCGTCAATCACGACCGTCGTGTCGCCGCAGGCAAAGCTGTGCTTCGCCCCGTCGCTCGACGAACTCTCCTTCGTCCAGCAGGCCGGGGAAACTTTCACGAGATGCGAACCCAGACGGCTGCCGCCCTGATTGACGCCCAACATGCTCCGGTGTCGTTCGAGCAGAGCGACGAGTTCCGTGCAGCCCTTCTGCCGGGCGATGAAGATGGCCTTGCGATCCCAGATGTCGCCCTTCAAGTTCAGGTCGGGCGCGCGCTCAAGCAACGCCTTCACCGTCTCGGTCGGGCATTTGCCATCGACCAGATGGTCAACGTCCAGCGTCCCGGCGACGGCATATGAAAGTGCGCTATCCGCGCCGTGCATGCCGTAGGGGTTCGCGCCACGAGCGAGCAGGGCTTTGACGATCTCCGCGTTGTCGTTCGCGGCGGCGTAGGCGAGCGCGGTCTTTCCACCCTCGTTTTTGCGCTCGCGGCAATCGCCCGCCGCGACGTGCACGTCCGCGCCGCGCTCGATCAAGAGACGCGCCAGATCGTTCTGATTTTTATGGATGGCGTGCATGAGCGGCGTCCAGCCAGCCGAGGCGCAGTCGCGCACGTTCATGTCGGCGCGCGCTTCGACGAGGGCACGGGCGATCTCCGCGTGCCCCTTGCGCGCCGCCCACATCAGGGCGGTGTGACCCCACTTGTCTTTCTCGTTCACGTCCGCGCCCGCAGCGATGAGTTGCTTAACCTGCGCCACGTCGCCGCGCTCGGCGGCAACGGTCAGGGCGGTCGAAGGTTGATGCTTCTGGCACGCGGCGAGCGTCAACAACAGGCATGCGCTCAAACTCATGGTGATGATGAGAATTCGGCGTTTCATGATGACTCCTTCTGCCTATCTCTGCGGTTAGTCGTCAACAACTCTGAGAAACGAGCGTCAGGCCGGTTGCGATATGCAACCGGCCTGACGCTCTCGTCGTCATGGCTACTTCTTCTCCGGCGTGTCGCCCTTCTTGCTCTCCATCGCTTCCATCAGGATGTGCTGCATGGCGAAGGAGTTCGGCAGGCCGAGCAGGCTGCCGGGGCTGAGACCGAAGGGGCCGCCCTCGGTGTTGGCCGCGAGCGTAATGCGGTCGCCCTGCGCGTAAGCGTAGGCGAGCGTCGGAGTGGAACTGGCGGCGAAGGCGGCGATGGCCTTCTGCTGTTCCTCGCCGAGCGACTTGGCGCGGTCGCCGATAGTCCCGGCCAGCGGTTGCAGCAGCGGCGCGAGGTTGTGATAGAAGACGGCGGAGAAGTTCGTGTTGCCGTCTTCGGGCAAGGCCGACGTGAAGCGCGGCGAGGACACGAGCGACACGCCCGACTCGCGGTACTGCAAGGCGCGGGTCAGCAGCGCGCTCGTCGGCGCGGCGATCAGGTAGCCTTCCGCGAAGGTGTAGTGAACTTCGAGGCCGAAGTCTTCCGAGCGCAGCGTGTAGACGTTCGGACTGCCGCCCGAAGCCGTGAGGGTCAGACCCTTCTGGCCGTGCGCCGCTGCCCACGCGTTCAACTTCCCGACCACGCTCTCGAACGTTCCCTGCAAGTGGCGTTGGTCGTAAACCTCCATGATCATCTTCCACGAAGGGGTCGGCAGCAAGGGGCCGTCGATGGCGAAGGCAAACTCGCCGCCGAGCGGCGCGGCGAAGTCGCGCTTGAGGTCGAGGCCGTTCTGCGTTTCGAGTTCGCGCAGCCGTTTGCGCAGGTCGGGCGAAGCGGTCTCCATGAAGCCGAGCAGGTCGTCAACCAGCAGCGTCGGCTCTTTGACCACGAACGCGGTCGCCACGTTGGCATCAGGCGAGACGAACTTGAGCGCGCCCATCGGCCCCGGAGCGGCCAGCCAAGAGGCGATGCCGCGACGCGGTTCGTTGAAGCTCAGGACGGCGCGGCTCTGCGTCTTCGCCTTCACTTCCTTCTGTTCGACGACGAAGTGCTTGAGGTTCAACAAGCCGGTCTGGCGATAGAGGTCGAGCTGCTGTTGGCCGCCGACTTTCGCGGCGTCGCTCGTCGCCTGAGAGATGACTCTTTCGAGGTCGGCGGCGACGATCAGCCCCGCGCCTTCCTTGTACACGTCGGCGATGCGCGAGTAGAAGGGCGTGCCCGCGAAGCGGTTCGTGCCGGGCGCGTTGATGGTGGCTTGCAGGCTGCGCAAGCTCTCTATCTTCGGCGAGGCCGCGAAGAAGTCGTCGCGAATCCAGACGAAGAGTTCGTTGTTGTTAATGACTTTGCGCGCCACTTTCTTATCGCCGTTCGTCGCGGCGGCGGCGGCCGGAGCGGGCGTGGTCGCGCTCGGGTCGTCAATGATGCGAACGTTCGGCGCGCCCTTCTCGGCAGACTTCAAATCGCCGATCTGCTGTTCGAGGAACGGGCGGAAGCCCGCGGCGTTCTTCAACTCGCCGAGGACGAGGAACGCGTCGGGGTTGCCCTGCGCGTTCGTGCCCGCCGTGATGACGATCTCGTCGCCGAGGAACTGGCCGAACTCGCGCACGCGCGCCATCGTCTGGTTCAGCCCCGGCCCGTGCGCCGTAGAAGATTCCTGCTCGCGCATCCACTCGCTGAGAGCGGGGTTCTGCGCGATGCGCTCCTGCATGATGCGGTGCGATTCGCCGAGCGTCGTCGCCAAGTTAGGCAGCGCGGCGTAGAGCACCGTGCCTTCGGGCGCGAGGTCGAGGAAGCGCGTCGAGTAGCGCACACCGGGGTGCGGCACTTGCTGCGCGATGTCCTTGCGCAGGGCTGCGAGTTCCGTGACCATTTTTGAGTAGCGCGCCGCGTTGCGGCTCCACGCGATGTCGTCTTTGACGGCGACAGGCGTGAGGCTCGCGCCCGTCGTGGTCTGGTCGCCGGGCTTCAAAACTTTATCCGCGCCCGCGTGGTTGACGTGAACTTCGCCCTCCACGACCGAGACGCGCGAACCCTTCGTGCCGCTGCCGACCGCGAAGATCGTGCCCTTGACGGAGACGAGCGAATCCGGCGTGGCGACGAAGAGATGACCCGCGCCCTGCTTGGCCGCTTCGACGATCACGTCGCCGCGATCCAGATGCAGCGTCACGCCCTGCCCGTTTTCCGAGATGGAGAACTCGGAGCGTTCGCGCATCTCGACGCGCGAGCCGTCGGCCAGCCGCACCACGGCGTCGGAATCCTTCGCCGTGCGCACGCGCACGCCCTTGCCGATCTCTTCGCCGACGACCATCGCCAGCGTGCCCGCGTCGGTCACGCGGTAGAGCGCGCCGTTCGCGCTCTCGACCGTCGCGGCGAGCGCGCCGCCCGAAGGCAGGCGGTTCGAGAAGAACAACGCGCCGACGGCGACCGCCACGGCAATGGAGGCCGCGACAGCCCAACGCCACGCCGTGAAATTCGCCTGCGACGAGCGCGCGGGCTGGTTGAGCGTGGCGCGCGCGGCGGCGGTGCGCCCGCCGGTGCGCGCTTCCTTGAGAGCCTTGCGGCAGGGGATACATTCCTGCGTGTGGTCTTCGAGCAGGAGCGCGCGCGCGGGCGACAGCTCGCGGCGCAGGTAAGACGGGATGAGCGACTGAAAATCGCCGCAGTTGTTGATGTGCTCCGATGCCGGTGCGGCGGCTATCATCGCGGGCGCGCCGCTCTGTTCGGCGGCGATCCGCGCCCACACGCGCGAAGCGGCTTCGTCCACGCGGCGCGCGTCCGGTTGATCGGCGAGCACGGCGTCTACAGTTTGATCGATGATGGCTTCGAGTTCTTTTTTATTACGCTTCATGATGTTTCTCCAGATATTCACCAATCTCTCCACGCAGGCGCACGCGCGCTCGGTGCAGCGTGACGGCCACGACCATCTGCGACATGCCGAGCATTTCGGCGATCTCGCTGTTGTCGTAGCCTTCGAAGTAGCGGAGGGCGAAGACTTCCGAGGCGCGCGTGCCGAGACGCGCGACCGCCTGCCGGAGCAGAGTGCGCATCTCACGGTCTGCCTGTTGCGCCTCGGGGTTCAGAATCGGACTTTGCAAGAGCGCGGCGTCCACGTCCTCGAAGGGCACGGAGCGCGCACGCGTCCGGCCACGCATCAAATCGAGCGAGGCGTTGACAGCGGCGCGGTGCAGGTAGCTGCCGGGGCTGGGCGCGAGGTCGCGTTTCTCCTTGTTCCCGGCAAGGCGCATAAAAATGGTTTGCAGCACGTCTTCGGCATCGGCGGGGCTGCCCGTGATGCGGTAGGCGGTGCGGTAAACCTGTTCGTAGTGCTGCTGGAACAGGCTTTCGAGTTCTTCCAGCCCGCCGCTGGGGGGCACGGGCTTCAGTTGGGGCGCAGTGGCTGGCACGTTGTTCTCCTTCACTTTCCTGTCTCCACCCATAAAACGCCCTCCCGCAGCGTTTATTAACAATCCGGCAAAAATTTTCGCATTAAGTTTAGGAATCTGGCCGGTTGATGGCCGTTCTTGCGAAAAAGTTCTCGAAAAGATGAGAAAACCTCACCCGACGAATTTATAGCCGAGGCCGTGGACGGTGAGGATAAACTGCGGGTAGTGCGGGTTGGGTTCTAACTTCTGCCTGAGCCAGGCGATGTGCACGTCCACGGTGCGCGTCGAGGGCATCGCGTTGTAACCCCAGACTTCATTCAACAACTCGTCGCGCGAGATGGTCGCGCCGCGATGCTCGACGAGGTAGCGCAGCAATTTGAACTCGCGCGCGGAGAGTTCGAGCGGCGCGCCCGCGCGCGTGACTTCGGCGCGGCGGAAGTCCGCGCGAATCACGCCGAACTGGTATACGTCCGCCGTCGCCGCCGCCGTCTCGCCCGCCGCGCCTTCAGCCGCCACGACGGCGCGCCGGAGCAACGCTTCGATGCGCGCGAGCAGTTCCATCATCTCGAAGGGCTTGGTCACGTAATCGTCCGCGCCGATCTTGAGGCCGACCACTTTGTCCACCACCTGCCCGCGCGCCGTCAGCATGATGACCGGCACGCGCGCGCCGCGCTGGCGCAGGTCGCGGCACACGTCGAAGCCGTTTTTGCGCGGCAAGCCCACGTCGAGGATGATGAGGTCGAAAGTTTCCGCGAGGGCGCGCGCGAGTCCGGTCTCGCCGTCGGTCGCCGACTCGACCGTGAAGCCTTCGCTCACGAGGCGGTCGGTCAAAGTCATCAACAGCCCCGGCTCGTCTTCGACGAGCAGAATGCGCCCGCTCATACGTCACCCCGCCCATGAGGTTTGCCGTTGCCGTTGACAGCCGCCCCGGTCGGCGCGGCGGGCAGGTGAATCGTAAACGCGCTGCCGCGCCCCAACTCGCTCTCCACGCTGACGCGCCCGCCGTGCGCCTCCACGATCTGCTTGACCAGACTCAAGCCCAGCCCGTTGCCGTGAATCTGCGCAGCGACCACCTCGCGCCCGCGATAAAACGGCTCGAAGATGTGTGGCAGGTCTTCGGGCGCAATCCCCGCGCCGCGATCCTCCACCTTGATCCGCACTTCCCGCCCCGCCTCGCCCTTCACACGCGCCGACAGTTTCACCCAACGGTTCTGGCCGCCGTATTTCAGCGCGTTCGAGAGTAAGTTTTGCAGCGAACGGCCGAGCGCGCCGAAGTCCGCCAGGACGGGCGGCAGATCGTCCGGCACGTCGCGCTCGATCTCGAAAGCGGCCTCACCGGCCTCTGCCCCCGTGCGACACGAGGCGAGCGCGGCGTCTATCAAACTCTCGACCGCGACGGGCGCAAGTTCGAATTCACGCCGCCCCGACTGTGCGCCCGCGAACTCCAACACCTGCTCGACCATCTCCGCCAGACGCCGCCCTTCTCTGCGGATCACCTCGCCGTAACGCCGCACCTGTGTGCGGTCGTCAATCACGCCGTCGGCCAGATTTTCGCCCGCCGAGCAGATCACCGCGAGCGGCGTGCGCAATTCGTGCGTGACGCCCGCGACGAACTCCACTTGCCGCCGCGCGAGATGTTGCGCGCGGTGCGTCGAGACGAAGATGAGCGCGACGCTCCCGGCGAGCAGCAACAGGATGCCGAAACTGACGAGCAGGCTTCGACGCCGCGCCTGCCCGACCGCCGCGTCGAGCGACCCGGCGACGTGCGTTGCGACGAGTTGCCAGCCGCCCGGCTCTGTTCCCGGCAAGTCCAGGCGGCGCATCTCCACCCCGCTCGTGCGGCTCTCCAAAATGCGCATCGCGAATTTCTTGGCGCGCGACTCCGGCGACGCGCCCGTCGTCGCCGCCGTCTCCCGCTCCTCGCGCACGCGCCGGGAAGCGAAGGCCGGGCGAAACTCGTCCATCTCTTCGAAGCGAACCTGAAAAATGTCGGCGCGGGCGTCGGCTGCCGTGGGCGCGGCGTCTTGAGACGCGTCCGGCGCGGACTGGTAGATGATCTTGCGCGGATCGCTGCGGTCAACCACCGCGATCCGGTAATCGAGTTTGTCACCGCTCGAAAAATAACGACGCGCGAGCGCAGGCCACAGTTCGCGTTTGATGTAATCGAGGTCGAGCGTGACGACGACGTAGGTGGCGAGCGGCGAGTAGTTCGTCAGCACGAGCGTGTTGCCGTTTGCGGGCGCGAGCGGTTCTGCGTCGCGGCCTCCTGCTGCCGGCGCGGCGTCGGCGTGCGCGGTTTCGTCCGGGACGATGGGGATGATGACGGCGGGAATCTCTTCATCCGCGTTCGGCTGCGGCGCGTAGACTTGAGCCTGCGGCGCGCCGGGTTCGCCTTCGCCCTGCAGGAACAACTCGCGCGGCGCGGGCAACTCGCGGGCATCCGCGAAGCGACGCCTCAACGCACCGAACGCGGCAGGCCACGGCGCACTCGCAAACTTTCGCGTTGCCGCGTCGAAGCGCGCGAGTTGCGGTTCGCGTCCCGCGTCGCTCCCGTCAACGACATAGATGTCTCCGACGAGTTCGGGGTGCGGCGCGGTGGCGCGCCATTGGTCGAAGCGCGCGCTGTAAGCCTCGCCGTCGCGCCTGCGCCACGCGTCGGCGTCCAGTTTTAAGTTGAAATAGACGCGCCCGAGTTCGCGGTCGAAGTCTTGCGTGAAGCGCGCCGCGCCCGCGCTGAGCGTGCCCTGCATGCGCTCGCGCTCAGCCGCGCTCACCTGTCCGAGCCAGCGATACTGCAACGCCGCCAGCACGCCGAGCAGCACGAGCAGCGACGCCGCCAGCACGAGCAGCAACAGAGATGGTTGACGTTTGGTAAAACCGCCTCTCACGCCTGCAATGTAGCATAGCCCGCGCAGGCTGAAACCGGCCACGCCCAAGATTTTACATTCTTAACATACGCGTTCGCCGCGCTGCATTTCCGGTGCGCGGCGGGGAGTTAAATTTCTCCGGTGGCGTTATAATCCGATCCGTTCGATACGATTTCATCTTGGGGAGATTAATTATGACAAGTGACAAAGAGGCGGAGAAGTCTTATTCGAATAAGGAAGTCGTCGCCAAGCTCCGGCGTCTGGCCGACGCTTTGGAAGAAGAGAAAACTTTCGAGATACAGATCGCGGGCGAGCGCATCTACATTCCGCCTTACGCCAGCATCGAGTTCGAGTACGAGCGTCAGGGCGACGAGGAGGAAGTGGAGATCGAGTTGAAGTGGAAACGCCGTTGAGCGTTGCGGACGGAGCAATCGCGCACGCGTCGCCCGCAGCGCAATTATTCATTCAATGCGGCGATAGCTCTCCGTTCCGTTGCGGCGTCGGAGGGCAAGGAAGCGTCGGTTGATCGTCTCGCGGGAGGGCGCGCGTGGTGAGGTACGGAGATGTCTTTCAAGCGGCAGGTGCGATGCGGCGACACGCTCGTGCGCATCGCATCGGTCGCGGACATCATCCGCGCGAACCGGCTTGACGGGCGAGCATGCGTTCCCGGCATCAGCAAACCGTAGTCTTGTCCCGCCCCTCCGAACGCCCGCCTGATTCAATCAACTTACCCGCAGGCACGCCCGGAAAGATTTTACATCCTTTACAAACACTTTTCGTCGGCTTAACCATTCGCGCGCCGCGCCCGGTTAGTATCCGCGTGTGCTGGACACGGCTCTGATCCGAAAAGTTTGAAAGGAAGACACACGATGTATTCGACAATCTCACGCCTCCTGAATCTGAAACCTCTGAACGCGCTGCTCTCGAAGCGATATACGCCTGTGCGCCGTTCGCGCGCGGCGGGACTCCTGCTCCCGGCGATCTGCTTCGTCGTCGCGCTCGCGAGTTTCAATGCGGCGCAGCAGCCGCGCATGGCCGCCGGGCAGCCCGACATGATGATTGACGCCGCGATGCGCGCTCAGGTCATCGAAGGCGCGCTGAAAAGTTTGCGCGAGTCTTACGTCTATCCCGAAGTTGCGACGCGCATGGAGCAGGCCATCCGCGAGCGCGCGGCGAAGAGAGAATATGAAGAGATCACGAGCGCGCGGCAGTTGGCGCAGACGCTCACGGAGCACTTGCAGGCCGTCAGCCGCGACAAGCACCTGCGCGTCTACTTCAGCCCCGAACCGCTCCCCGAAGGGATGGGCACGGGTCGCCCCGTCGTTATCCGCCGGGAGCTGGGCGACGCCGCGACCCAGCCCCCTCCTGCGGGCGCGGGCAACGGCTCGGCGGTCGTCCGGCGCGGCGCGGGCGGCGGCAACATTCGCGGCCTCAGCGGCAATCCGAACGCGGGGATCGAAAAAGTTGAGCGGCTCGAAGGCAACATCGGGCTGCTTGAGTTCAGCCTCTTTGAGCGGCTGCCCCTCGCCGCCGACAAGGTCTCCGAGGCCATGAACAAACTCGCCGACACGGACGCGCTCATCATTGACCTGCGCGGCAACGGCGGCGGCGCGTCGGGCACGATCCGCTTTCTGATGAGCTACTTCTTCGACAAGCCCGTCCATCTCAACGACTACTACGACCGTATCGAGGATCGCACCGAGAGCGTCTACACGCTCGCAGACGTGCCCGGCAAGCGTTACGGCGACAAGCCGGTTTACATTCTGACGAGCGGGCGCACCTTCTCCGCCGCCGAGTCCATCAGCTACAGCCTCAAAAATCTGAAGCGAGCCACCATCGTCGGCGAGACGACAGGGGGCGGCGCGCACCCCATCACGCCGCGCCGTCTCAACGAACACTTCTCCGTCGCCGTCCCCACCGCGCGCTACATCAGCCCCGTGACGAAGACCAACTGGGAAGGCGTCGGGGTTGAACCGGACGTCAAAGTGCCCGCGCGGCACGCGCTCAAGGTGGCGCAACTCGCCGCGCTCAAAAAGATCGCCGCGAACAAACAGGACGCCGGAGACGCGGCGCAACTCAAGAGCCTTATCGAAGCGTTGCAGAACGAGGTGGACGAGTTGAAGAAGGAGACTTCAAAGAGCTAAGGGAACGCACGCGGCGACAATCGCCCACGCGCAGACGACGTATGCCTGCGACGTCGCACGAAGGATTCGCCGCCACAGCCACAGGGGAAAGAGACGCGGAACGCCGAACGCAGAAGTAAAGACAAGTTGCTTTTACTTCCGCGTTCGGCGTTCCGCCTTTTTTCCGTTATGCCGCACGCCGCGCTCCCTGCGCCTGTGGCGGCGGCGAAACAGTGTGAGCAGCCCCCTGTTATTTTAAGCCGCCCACGACCCTGCGCTCGCCGCGCTTGTTGCCAACCTGTCGTCCGATCCTGTCTAATACGCTTCGAGTTGAGTTTCCCCGTCCGCGTTATTTAACTTACGAGGAGGTAAGTTTGATGTCCCGAAAATGTTTGAGTTTTGCGCTGCTCGTCGCGCTCGCCGTCACGGCCTGCGCGCAGCAGACGCAGACGCCGCCGGCTGCGCCCGCCGGGCAGAAGGCGCAAGCGGCCACGCCGCCCGCCGTGCCCAAGACGCACCTGAAGGTCGGCGATCCCGCCCCCGATTTCACGCTCTCCAACACGAAGGGCGAGCGCGTCTCGTTGTCCGATTTCCGTGGCAAGAAGAACGTCGTGCTGGCCTTCTACGTGCTGGCCTTCACCGGCGGTTGAACGAAAGAACTTCAGGCATATCAGGCTGATATTGCCAAATTCGACGCCACCGACACACAGGTCTTGGGCATCAGCGTTGACAGCGCACCGGCCAACGCGCGCTTCGCCGAAGACATTAAGGTCACGTTTCCGCTTCTCAGCGATTTCAAACGCACGACCGTCCGCGACTACGGCATCTTCAACGAGGAACGCGGCTTCGGCACGCGCGCCACGTTCGTTCTCGACAAGGAAGGCATCATCCGCCACATCGAACAGGGGAACACGGCGATTGACCCTTCGGGCGCAATTCAGGCGTGCAGCATCTTCACCAAGAAGGGCTAGTTTCCCGCAGGCCGTGTCAAACATCAGAAGAGGCAGCCGCGCGCATCGTCGCTTGTGACAGCAGGGACGCGCGGCTGTCTCTTCCGAATTTTCGGATGAGAAAAGCCCGCCCGCGTTTAGCTCTAAACTTTTATCAACTTCGATCCGTTTACTAAGTTGCGTTTTCAGTCGTCTACAATTTTTGATTCCGGTCAACAGTTAAAATTCCACGAGGAGTTGTCGTGAAGTCTAAAACCACTTTTTTCTCTATCCTGCTCGCCCTGCTCATCGCGCCCGCCGCTTTCGCGCAAACTCATCGCGCCTCGATTCGCGGCACCGTCCTTGACCCGGCGGGAGCCGTTATTCCCGGCGCGACCATCAGCGTCATCAACGAAGCGACTAACGAGACGCGGACGGCGGTGAGCGCGGAGGACGGCGAATATGCGGTGTCGTCGCTCGCGCCCGGTCGTTATCGCGTCGAAGTGACGGGCGCGCAGGGCTTCGCGAAGTACGAGCGCAGGCTCGTGCTTCAAGTCAATCAGGAGTTGCGCCTCAACGCCTCGCTTGAGATCAATAGCGGCGGCCATGAAATCACCGTCGAAGAGTTTGTCCCGCTGAGAAAGGACTCGCCCGCGCTCGGCACGGTCATCGAGGAACGGCAGATCGTGGAGTTGCCTCTGGACGGGCGCAACTTCCTCGAACTCGCCCTGCTCGCCCCCGGCACCGCGCCGTCCGCGCCCGGTTCAGCCGGGAGCGTGCGCGGCGACTTCGCTTTCAGCGCGAACGGCGCGCGCGAGGACTCCAACAATTTCCTCCTCGACGGCGTTTACAACCTCGACCCGAAACTCAACAGTTTCGGCGTTCGCCCGCCCGTGGACGGCATTCAGGAGTTTGAGATTTCCACCAGCACCTACGACGCCTCTTTCGGGCGCAACGCAGGCGCGCAGGTCAACGTCGTCTCTAAATCCGGCACGAACACTCTGCACGGCACGCTCTACGAGTTTCACCGCAACGCCGCGTTCGACGCGCGCAACTTCTTCGCGCCTGCCGACCAGCCCGACCCGAAATACATCCGCAACCAGTTCGGCTTCTCCCTCGGCGGCGCGCTCAAACGCGACCGCACCTTCTTCTTCGGCGACTACGAAGGCACGCGCACGCGCGAAGGCATCACGCGCATCACCAACGTCCCGACACTCGCCGAACGCAACGGCGACTTCTCGCAAAGTCTCTTCGCGCGCCCCTTCAACCCGTTCACACAGCAACCGTTCACGGGCGGCGTGATCCCCGTCGAATTTCAGAACCCCATCGGGCGCGCCATCGCCAACCTCTACCCGCTGCCCAATCGCAACGTGCCCTTCGCCAATTTCGTCTCGTCGCCCACGTCAACCGACCGCAACGACCATTTCGACGTGCGCCTCGACCACAGGTTCAGCGACAAGTCGGCTTTCACCGCGCGCTACAGTTTCGGCGACCGTAATCTCTTCGACCCGTTCACCGGCGTCACCTTCTCGCTCGTCCCCGGCTTCGGCAACTTCGTCCCGCGCCGCAGCCAGAATTTGATGCTCGGCGAGACGCACGTCTTTTCGCCCAATCTGGTCAACGACGCGCGCTTCGCTTTCAGCCGCGTCGCCTCCGCCGTCACCGCCGAAGGGCGCGGCGCGAGTCTCAACCGGCAGGTCGGCCTGCCGGAACTCTCGGCCAACCCGCGCGACTTCGGCCTTAGCTTCATCACCATCACAGGCTTCTCGCCCATCGGCGACGAGTTCAACAACCCGCAGCAAAGCGCGTCGAACGTCTTTCAGTTTCTCGACAACGCGACTTACGTGCGCG
The DNA here is from genome assembly GCA_035628755.1 of Pyrinomonadaceae bacterium. GTDB lineage: Bacteria > Acidobacteriota > Blastocatellia > Pyrinomonadales > Pyrinomonadaceae > JAIVJZ01. The sequence goes on along the minus strand of DASPJG010000727.1, from coordinate 521 downwards.
GCGCGCACCTCGTCAAGTTCGGCTTCGAGTTTCGCGCCTTGCAACAGAACGCCTTCCGCGACGTGCAATCGCGCGGCTTCCTCACCTTCTCCGACCGTTTCCCTCTGACGGGCAACGCGCTGGCAGACCTCCTGCTCGGCTTCCCCGCCCTCACCGGCGGCGCGCGTCTCGATAACCACCAGCACCTGCGCGGCGAAAGCTACGCCCTCTTCGTCAACGACAGCTTCCGCATCACGCCGCGCCTGACCATCTCGGCGGGCTTGCGCTACGAATACAACTCACCGCCCGTCGATGCCGAAGACCGCGCGAACCTGTACGACCCCGCGACGCGCACGCTCGCCCGCGTCGGCACGAACAACATCCCGCGCGGCGGCTACGAGGCCGATTGGAACAACCTCGCCCCGCGCATCGGCCTTGCCTACACGCTCAACGAGTCAGGCACGACGGTCGTGCGCGGCGGCTACGGCGTCTATTACGATCAACCCGCGCTCGCGCCCGGCGAGGGTCTCTACTTCAACGCG
>DASPJG010000726.1:0-4973 GCA_035628755.1 Pyrinomonadaceae bacterium | reverse complement strand
AAGGTGCGCATCGTCGTCAATCGCTGGAGCAAACAGATCGATCTCGATCTGCGGCAGGTCGAGCGTTTCCTCGGCGAGCGTGTCACGGGCTACGTGCAGAGCGACTACAACACCGCCGTCAACTCGATCAACCTCGGCGAGCCGCTCGTCAAGTCAGACCCCGCATCGCGCATCGCCACGGAGATTCGCCACATTGCGGCGAGCATCACGGGCAGCGCGGTCGAGTCGGAAATCAAAGAGCCGCGCAAAGGTCTGTGGGGCGCGATCTTCGGCAGACCCGTCGGCGCGATCTCGAACGCGGGCTTGCGCACGCGTCTCAACAAGGACAAGGCCACGGCTGCGATCTGATGAAGGCGGGCTGAAATCATGTTTGAGAAAAACAACAGCACTAATCTCGCGCAAAGGCGCAAAGGCGCGAAGAAAGACTCGGTCAAAGCGTCGAACGGCGAAACGGCTCATCACCCTGCTTTGCGCCTTTGCGCCTTTGCGTGAGGCTTCTTACTAACCGACCAGAGACGACCAACATCATGTCACTACGCGAAAGACTAATCAGGGAAACCAACCCGGCGTTGATGCCGCAAGCTGCGCGCTCCGGCGACGAAACGCCCGCTGGCGGCAGCCAGCACACCTTTCAGGAGATGAAGTCGCGGCTGCATCGCGCCATCATCAATCGCATGGACTTGACGAAGCTCGGCCAACTCGACGCCGAGCAGCTTCGCGCCGAAGTGTCGCGGCTGGCGGAGGGTTTGCTCGCCGTCGAAAACACGCCGCTCTCGACGAGCGACCGCGAGCGTCTGGTGGAAGAGGTGCGCCACGAGTTGTTCGGTCTGGGGCCGCTCGAACCGCTGCTCGCCGATCCGTCCATCTCCGACATTCTCGTCAACTCGCCGCAGAACATTTACATCGAGCGTCGCGGCAAACTCGAACGCACCAGCGTCACTTTCAAAGATGACGAACATCTCATGCGCGTCATCGAGCGCATCGTCTCTTCGGTTGGCCGTCGCATTGACGAATCCTCACCGATGGTTGACGCGCGCCTCTCAGACGGTTCGCGCGTCAACGCCATCATCCCGCCGCTCTCGCTCGACGGCCCCGTGCTCTCCATCCGCCGCTTCGGCGCAGAACCCCTGCGCATGTCGAAGCTCATCGAGATCGGCGCGCTCACCAAAGACATCGCCGACATGTTCGAGATGTGCGTCAACGCGCGCCTGAACGTTTTGATCTCCGGCGGCACGGGCGCGGGCAAGACGACGCTGCTCAACGCGCTCTCCGCCTACATCCCGGAGGAGCAGCGCATCGTCACGATTGAAGACTCGGCGGAGCTACAGTTGCAGCAGCCGCATGTCGTGCGCCTTGAGACGCGCCCATCGAACATCGAGGGGCGCGGCGAGGTCACTCAACGCGATCTCGTCAAGAACGCGCTGCGCATGCGCCCCGACCGCATCGTCATCGGCGAAGTGCGCGGCGGCGAGGCCATAGACATGCTGCAAGCCATGAACACCGGCCACGACGGAAGCTTGACGACCGTCCACGCTAACACCCCGCGCGACGCGCTGGCGCGGCTCGAAACCATGATCCAGATGACCGGCATGAAACTCTCCGAGCGCGCCATGCGCCAGCAGATCGCCTCGGCCTTGAACCTCGTCATACAGGCCGCGCGCCTCTCCGACGGCACGCGCCGCGTCGTCTCTATCTCCGAGATCACGGGGATGGAAGGCGATACGATCACGATGCAGGAGATTTTCCAGTTCGAGCGCAAAGGCATCGACAAGGACGGCCACGTCGTCGGTCGCTTCCGTCCGACGGGCGTCCGCCCGCGCTTCGCCGAACGCCTCAAGGTTTACGGCATGCAATTGCCGCGCGTGTTTTTTGAAGAGTAAGCAGTGAGCAGCGAGCAGTAAGCAGTAAAAACAAAACTGCCTGCTGCTCGCCGTCCACAAAATTGCTTACTGCTCACTGCTTACTGCTTATTGGTGCTCCTATGATTCCATTTTTCGTCTTCGCCTTCTGTTTGTTCCTGACTTTCGCGGGCTACCTGCTGGCGACGCGCGGCTCGGAGCAGAAACGCGCGCGCTTGAAGCAGCGACTTTCGGATGCGCTGTTGCATTCGGCGCATGACAGTGATGTCGAGGTGCAACTCGCGCGTCAGGAATTGATGAGCGAGATACCGCTATTGGATCGCCTGCTCGTGCGCGTGCAGGCCGCCGGGCAACTCAAGCGCATGCTCGATCAGGCCGACCTGCACATCACCGTTACGCGTCTCCTGATGTTCTCGCTGATGGCGGCGATGCTCGCCGGGCTGGCCGCTTCGATGCTGACGATCTCGCTTATCCTGATCGTCGGGGCAGGACTCGTCGCCGCCGCCGTGCCGTTCGTCCACGTCATCTGGGCGCGGCGCAAGCGGCTCAACAAGTTTCTCGAAGACCTGCCCGACACGCTCGAACTGATGAGTCGCGGCTTGTCCGCCGGTCACGGCTTCGCCGAAGCGTTGCACATGGTGGCGACCGAGATGCCCGACCCCATCGCCACCGAGTTTCGCAAAACTTACGAGGAGCAGAACCTCGGTCTCTCGCTCAAACTCGCGCTCGACAATCTGGCCGCACGCGTCCCGCTGCTGGATTTGAAACTGTGCATCACGGCCATCCTCATCCAGCGCGAGACGGGCGGCAACCTCGCCGAAGTGCTCGAAAAGGTGGCGCACACGATCCGCGAACGCTTCCGCATCATGGAAGACCTGCGCACGCTCACGACGAGTTCGCGCATGTCGGCGTGGATTCTCTGCGGCCTGCCGATCTTCGTCGCGCTCGCCGTCACCGTCATGAACCCCGAATACATGAGCGTCATGTGGAACGACCCGCGCGGCCACAAGCTGGCAGCCGTCGCCATCGGCTTGCAGATTACGGGCATGCTCGTGATCCGAAAGATTTTGAATATCAAGATTTAGTCAGCAGTAAGCAGTGAGCGGTAAGCAGTAAAAATCAACTGCCGCACACTGCCCATTGCTTAACTGCTCACTGCCTACTGTTCACTGCTTACTGCTCATTGTTTACTACTATGATTTTCATCATCACCCTCTCGACATTCGCGTTCATCACGCTCGGCGTGATGGGGATTTACTGGTTGATGTTTCGCCCGGCGAGCGCGGCGACCGAACGCTTGCGGCGCATGGGCGAGACGGGCGGAGGTTCCGCCGTCCGCGCCGCAGGTGTGGACTTGAGCGCAAACGCCGCTTCCGACGACGGCATGGCCGCGCTCGCCGAACGCATGGCCGCGCCCCTGCACCGTCTCGCGCCGCCTTCCGCCGCCGAGGCCAAGAAGCTGCAAAAGCAGTTGATGCAGGCGGGCTATCGTTCACCAAACGCGCCAATCGTCTATCGCGCCATTCAAATCTCCACGCTTATCGGTTATCCCGCCTTGGTCGCGCTCGGTTGCGCGCTTATGGCGCGACCGCTCAGCAGCGCGATCTTGTGGATTCTGTCGGCCTTCATCAAGGGCTTCTTCCTGCCGCGCTTCATGTTGAACAAGATGATCAAGAGGCGGCAGCAGCGCGTGCGTTGGGGCTTGGCCGATGCGCTCGATCTGATGGTCGTCTCCATCGAAGCGGGACTCGGTTTGAACGCCGCGATTGTGAAAGTTGGCGAAGAGTTGCGTGAAGTGCATCCCGACATCAGCGAAGAGTTCGAGTTGACGAACCTCGAAATCCGCGTCGGGCGCGACCGCGACGAAGCCCTGCGCAATCTGGCGGAGCGCACGGGCGTTGACGACCTGCGCAGCCTCGTCGCCATGCTCATCCAGGCGGATCGCTTCGGCACGTCAATCGCGCGCGCCGTGCGCGTCTACGCCGACAGCCTGCGGACGAAACGCAGGCAGCGCGCGGAGCAGGCCGCGCAGAAGGCCGCCGTCAAGTTGCTGTTCCCGCTCGCGTGCTTTCTGTTCCCGACGCTCTTTATCTCCATTCTCGGCCCCGCCGCGCTCAATCTCATTGATTCGTTCGCCAAGATGTAAAGGAGTTTTTCAATCATGCGCAATCGCACCATCAACGCATTTCTGCTCGCCATCATGTTGACCGTCGGCGTCTCGACGTTCTGGACGGCCACGACGACCGAGCACGACGGCGACGATGCCGCACGCGTCGTCGCCGCCGACGGTTCGCCCACGGGCACGGCGGAGGACACGGCGGCAGGAGCAGAGAAGCCGAAAAAGAAGGGCAACCGTTTCGCGCGTTTCTTCAAAGCCCCTTTCAAAGCGGCGGCGAAACTCTTCGGAGGCGACGGCGACGATAAGATGCGCCGCATGTCGGAGAAGGACGTGGCGAAGTTTGAGAGCGCGCCGCTGATGCGCGTGGAAGACAGCCGCACGCCGCGCGCGGAGAGCGCGACGGACGCGGGCGGCACGGCGAAAGATTACCTCGCGCGCGGTCGCGCCATGCTGGACGAAGGCCGCCTGAACGAAGCCGTCAGGGAACTGTCGCGCGCCGTCTCGCTCGATTCGCGCCTGTCCGAGGCGCACAACCTTCTGGCCGTCGCCTACGACCGCAAAGGTCTGCACGACCACGCGCGCAAGTCTTTCGAGCGCGCCCTCGACCACGAACCGGACGCGCAGACCTTGAATAACCTCGGCTACTCGCTCTATCTCAGCGGCAACTACCGCGCGGCGGTCGCCCGTCTCAAGCGCGCCGCGAAACTCGCGCCCTCAGACGAGCGCATCTGGAACAATCTCGCGCTCGCGCAGTGCCGTCTCGGCAAGTATGCGGACGCTTACAAGAGCTTCGCGCGTTCCGGCGGCGAGTATCAAGGGCGGCTCAACGTGGCTGCCATGCTGGAACGCGCGGGGCGCGAAGACGAGGCCATCGAACACTATGAAGCCGCGCGCCGCGTGCAGCCACAGTCGGAGTTCGTCCTGCGCCGTCTCTCCGAACTCTACGCGCGCAACGGCGACCGCGCCGAACAAACTCGCCGCGCGCTCGCCGGAAA
>DASPJG010000725.1:0-8004 GCA_035628755.1 Pyrinomonadaceae bacterium | reverse complement strand
GACACCGTGCTCTACTTCGAGGGCGACCGCCATCACAACCACCGCATCGTGCGCGCGACGAAGAACCGCTTCGGCGCGGCCAACGAACTCGGCGTGTTTGAGATGACGGGCGCGGGGCTGGTGCCGGTCGCCAACCCGTCGGAGATTTTCTTGCAGGAGAGGCCGGAAAACGCCGCCGGGTCGGTCGTCACGGCTTGCATGGAAGGCACGCGCCCGGTGCTCGTCGAGGTGCAGGCTCTGGTGGCCGACTCGAAATACAATTATCCGGTGCGCACGGCGCAGGGGTTTAATACCAACCGCATCAACCTTCTTCTCGCCGTGCTGGAAAAGCGGCTTGAACTGCCGCTGCTGAAATCGGACGTGTTCGTCAACGTCGCGGGCGGGCTGGACATAGACGAACCTGCCGCCGACCTCGGCGTGGTGGCCGCGCTTGTATCGAGTTACAAGAACCGCCCGCTCGACGGCAAAACCGCCGTGTTCGGCGAGGTGGGTTTGACGGGCGAGGTGCGCGGGGCGATGCAGGCGCAGGTGCGCGCCCGCGAGGCGCAAACGCTGGGCTTCAAAAAATTGATCATGCCCGCCTCGAACGCCGAAGGTTTGCAACGCCTGTTGGGCTTGCGCGTCGTCGGCGTGCGTTCGGTGGAAGAAGCGTTGCACGAACTCTTTTAATAGCGGAAGGCGGAAGGCGGGTTGTGGGATAAAAGGTAAGCATGTGTTTCCAATCCACGTTCTTCGATTCTCGTTCCGCAATTGATAAATCCTTTTCGTAGCGCGCCTGTTAAGGGCGTGTTAATATGCTCGCCGTTATGAAAACGGATTTGATCCTCATTCGTCTGGTCTTCACAGCGCTACTGGTGGCGGCTGGATACGTGCTGCATCCGATCCAGGGTAAACCGCTGTTGTCGGCGGTGGTCGCCGCCGTTATCGCGTTCGCCATCATCATGTTCGAGCGGCGCATCCAGCGCGCCTCCTTGAAGACTCTAATCGGCGCAGCGGTCGGTTCGATTCTGGGGATCGTCGGCGCATTCCTCATCGGCTCGCTCATCAGCAACCAGCACTCCGACGCCGTCGCGCCGGGAACGAAAACTTTCCTGACGCTCGCGCTCACTTTCCTGATGGCCTACATCGGGCTCGTCGTCGGCGCGGCCAAGGGCGACTATCTCGACCTCTCCGCGCTCGGCGGCATCTTCAGCGACAAGTCGGTGCGGCGCGATTTAAAAATCCTCGACACCTCCGTCATCATTGACGGGCGCATCGCCGACATCGCCGAGGCCGGATTTTTGAGTGGCACGATTGTCATCCCGCAGTTCATTCTGCGAGAGTTGCAACAGGTGGCCGACTCGCCCGACTCCAACAAACGCCAGCGCGGGCGGCGCGGCCTCGACATGCTCAACCGCCTCCAGACCAACAACACGCTCGACATACAGGTCGTGGACACGGACTTCCCGGCGGTGCGCGAGGTCGATCTCAAACTGCTCGAACTGAGCAAGCAACTCGACGCCGTGGTCGTCACCAACGATTTCAATTTGAACAAGGTGGCGCAACTGCACGGCGTCTCCATCCTCAACATCAACGAACTCGCCAACGCTCTCAAACCCGTCGTCCTCCCCGGCGAACTGATGCGCGTCTTCATCCTCAAAGAGGGCAAAGAATACAATCAGGGCGTCGCCTATCTGGACGACGGCACGATGGTCGTCGTGGACAACGCGCGCCGGATGATCGGCAAGAACGCCGACATCTCCGTGACGAGCGTGTTGCAGACGACTGCCGGAAAAATGATCTTTGGCCGACTCTCCGAAGAGACGCACGAGAACGGTGTGAGCATCCACAACACCGACACGCGCGGCATCAACGGCAGCAACACCTCGCGCCGTCCCTACCGCAGCGACCCGCGCCCCCAGACCGTCGCCGCCCGCAGCATCGAGCCGGAAGAACATTAAATTAAAGGTGTGGGCTGAGGAGTGACGGATGAAAATCAAAATCATTCAACGTCTTGAATGTTTTCTTTCATCCCTCGTTCATCGTCTCTCGTCTCTATGAATGTCGCCATCATTGTCGCCGCCGGGAGGGGCGCGCGCGCGGGCGGCGGAGAGCCGAAGCAGTTTCGCGTGCTGGCGGGCGTACCCCTCATCATTCATACACTGAGACGATTTGAGACCTGCGCCGCCGTGGACGAGATAGTTCTGGTCGCGCCCGTCGAGGAGACGACCTCGCGCCTTGCGGCCTATCGCGCCGAGTTGAAGAAACTCGCACGTGTCGTCGAGGGCGGCGCGACGCGCACCGGGTCGGTCTGGCGCGGACTGAATTCTTTGAACGCCGGAGAGGTTGAAATTGTCGCCGTGCATGACGGCGTGCGCCCCTTCGTGTTGCCGGAAGAGATCGAGCGCACGATGCGCGCCGCCGCGGAGACGGGCGCAGCCGTCCTGTGCGCGCCGGTCGTTGATACGCTCAAAACGTGCGAGGGAGGGCGCATCGCGCACACGCTCCCGCGAGAGAGCGTGCGCCGCGCGCTGACGCCGCAGTGCTTCCGTTACGAACTGCTCCGGCGCGCCTATGAACGCGCCCGCCTCAAAGGCGTTGAAGCTACGGACGACAGCGCGCTCGTCGAAATGCTCGACGCGCAGGTTGCCGTCGTCGAGGGCGACGCGCGCAACATCAAGATCACACGCCCCGAAGACTTCGCGCTTGCGGAAATATTGATCAAGGAAAGTAAGCAGTGAGCAGTAAGCAGCAAAAGACGAACCGCTTCCTCATTGCTCGCTACTTACTGCTCATTGCTTACTGCTTACTGCTTACTGACTATGTTTCGCATCGGCATCGGACATGACACGCACCGCCTCGCTGAAGGGCGACCGCTTATCCTCGGCGGAGTGGAGATCGAGTCGGAGCGCGGCGCGGAAGGGCATTCGGACGCCGACGCGCTGGCGCACGCCATCACCGATGCCATTCTCGGCGCGCTCTGCGAAGGCGACATCGGCGTGCATTTCCCCGACCGCGACCCGCGCTGGAAAGATGCAGACAGTTTGCAAATGCTGGCGCGCGTCGTCTGGCTGGCGAGCCAGAGCGGCTACCGGGTGGTCAACGTTGATGCGAACATCTCGCTCGAACGCCCGCGCCTGCGCCCGTACATACAGGAGATGCGCGAGCGTCTGGCGCAGGTGCTGTCGATTGAGGCGAATTGCGTGAGCGTTAAGGCGAAGACGGGCGAGGGGCTGGACGCGGTGGGCGAGGGGCGCGCCGTCGTCGCGCACGCGGTCGTGTTGCTCGGTCGCGCGTGAGAGGGAGTTTCGGATGCGTGCCGCCGGATGTTAGTATTCGCTTCGTCTTCTCGTATCTCAAATCTCAAATCTGAATAACCGGGTTCAAGCGTGGGGCAAGACCTGTTTCTTTATGCGACCGCAGGACGTGATACGGCGAAAACGGGAAGGGGACGCGCTCTCCGCCGAAGAGATCGAGTTTTTCGTGCAGGGCGTGACGGGCGGCGAGTTTACGGACTACCAGGCATCCGCGCTCCTGATGGCGATCTACTGTCGCGGCATGGACGAGGCCGAACAGCGCATGCTCACCGGGGCGATGCTGCGTTCGGGCGAGATGCTCGACTTCTCCGACATCCCGCTGCCGAAAGCCGACAAACATTCGACCGGCGGCGTCGGCGATAAAACCTCGCTCGTGATCGCCCCGCTCGCCGCCTCGTGCGGCCTCGCCGTCCCGATGATTTCCGGGCGCGGCCTCGGCCACACCGGCGGCACGCTCGACAAACTCGAATCCATCCCCGGCTATCGCGTGAAACTTACGCTTGCCGAGTTTCGCCGCGTGCTCACGCGCTGCGGTTTCGCCATGATGGGGCAGACCGCCGAGATCGCGCCCGCCGACCGCAAACTCTACGCGCTCAGGGATGCGACGGCTACCGTCGAGACGATCCCGCTTATCGTCGCGTCGATCATGTCGAAGAAACTGGCGGCGGGTCTGAACGCGCTCGCCTTAGACGTGAAGACCGGCACGGGCGCGTTCATGCGCGAAGAGGCGCGCGCGCGCGAACTGGCGCACGCGCTGGTGGCCGTCGGGAATTCTTACGGCGTGCGGACGGAAGCCCTGCTCACGGACATGAATCAACCTCTGGGTCGCGCCGTCGGCCACGCGCTCGAAGTCTACGAGTGCATCGAGATTTTGCGCGGGCGTTCGCAGGCGGGCGCGCAGCCGGTCGTCGAACTCTCGCTTGAATTGACGGCGCGCATGGTCTTGCTGGCGGGCGTCGAACCGACGATTGAGGCGGCGCGCGTGCGCGTGCGTCGCGCGCTTGAATCGGGCGCGGCGTTGGAATCTTTCCGCCGCAACGTCGAATCGCAGGGCGGCGACCCACGCGTGTGCGATGAACCGGCGCGCTTGCTTCAGACTTCGACCCTGCGCGCGGTTAAGGTAGAATCCACCGGCGCAGGGTTCATCACACAAGTTGAGGCCGCCGAAATCGGCTATGCCGTCTCGGCCATCGGCGGAGGCCGCACGCGCGTCGAAGACGAGATCGATTTTCAAATCGGCTTCATCGCTGAAGTGAAACACGGCGATCAAGTAGGGGCGGGCGGCACGCTCGGCACGCTCTACTGCCGCAACGACGCGCAGGCCGCGACCGCCGGGGCGCGCATCCGCGCCGCCTATGCCATCGGCGACGAACCGCCGCCTGCGCCCGTGAAACTCATCAAGGAAGTAATCGCCGCATGAAGTTTATCCGACCGAAACTGCTCGCGCTGCTGTGCCTCGCCGCGCTCGTCTGCTCGTCCTCATGCACGGGCGGCAGAAACGAGGCCGACGATCCTTCCAGAGTGCGCGTCGGCATCGTCTTCGACATCGGCGGAAAGGACGACCGCTCGTTCAACGCGGCGGCCTTCGAGGGCGTCAAGCGCGCCGAGCGCGAACTCGGCATCGTCCTGCGCGACGTTGAACCGGGCAACCCCACTTCAATCGAACCCGCGATGCGCGCCTTCGCCGAGCGCGGCTACGATCTGGTGATCGGCGTCGGCTTCGCGCAAGCCCCGATCATGGAGATCGTGGCGAAAGACTACCCGAACATCAACTTCGCCATCGTTGACGGCGTGAGCCAACTGCCGAACGTCGCCTCGCTCGTCTTCAAAGAGCATCAGGGGTCTTACCTCGTCGGCATGATCGCGGCGCGCACGACGAAGACCGGCAAACTCGGCTTCGTCGGCGGCATGGACATCCCGCTCATACACCGCTTCGCCACCGGCTACGAAGAGGGCGCGAAGGCCGTCAACCCGAACATACAGGTTTATCGAAACTTCGTCGGCGTGACCGACAGCGCGTGGAACAACCCCGGCAAGGGCAAGGAACTCGCGCTCTCGCAGATCGGCAAGGGCGCGGACGTGATCTTCACGGCGGCGGGCAACTCCGGCCTCGGCGCGTTCGATGCGGTGGAGCAGGCGGGCAAAGGGGCGGATGGCCGCGCCACGCATTTCGTCATCGGCGTGGACTCGAACCAGAACATGGTCAAGCCCGGCTACGTCCTCACCAGCATGGTCAAGCGCGTGGACAACGCCGTCTACGACATCGTCAACGACGTGAAGAACAAACGCTTTCAAGGCGGCGTCCACGTCTTCGGCTTAGACAAAGACGGCGTCGCTTTCTCGCTCGACCAGTACAATCAATCGCTGATTGACCCGGCGATCTTGCAGGAAGTCGAAGCCGCGCGGCAGAAGATAATTCGTGGCGAGATTCAGGTGACGGACGCGATGGCGCAATAATTCTGCGGTCGTAATTATCAATTCAATCAACGGAGCAACTTGATGAAACGTAACGCACAGGCCGAATGGCGCGGCGGACTCAAAGATGGCCGGGGCACGATCTCGACCGACAGCGGCGTCCTCGAAAGCACGCAGTATTCATTCTCCACGCGCTTTGAGGAAGGCAAGGGGACGAACCCCGAAGAACTGATCGCGGCGGCGCACGCCGGGTGTTTTTCGATGGCGCTCTCCGGCCAACTCGGCAACGCCGGTCTCGTCGCCGACAGCATCAAGACCACGGCCAGCGTCAAGTTAGAGAAGACCGACGCGGGCTTCACCATCACCGAAATTCACCTGAGCGTTGCGGCGCGCGTCCCCGGCGCAAGCCCGGAACAGTTCGAGACGGCGGCCAACAACGCGAAGGCCAATTGCCCCGTCTCGCGCGTGCTGAACGCGAAGATCACGATGGAAGCTAATCTCGAAGGCTGATTGTCTGAGCAAGTTAAACCCCGGCAGGCTCTCCGGCGATCCGGCGAAGTGACGATTGTAGGCAGCAAAAGGCGAGGGCGCGATGCTGGTTCGAGACTCCGGCCTGCAAGAGCACATAACTTCGCCTGCGGGACGGGCTAGAGGCGAAGATGCGTTGGTCGCCGTGCCGGGAGCGGCAGGCGAGTTTAAATCTGCTCCGGCTCTCGGAACGATACTCACGAGCGGCCACGAGCAGACCTTCTCGCAACGAGACGAGCTAAAACTGCTTACCGGGTTGTACGCGTTTCCGGCTCTTATTGCATGGGCTTTTACAGCGGTAGTTCCAATCCTACGCACTCGGCGGAAAAAGTTCTCTTCTGGTTTCACGCAGGTCTCTTCATTGCCGGTTTCTCTATGCTGTTCGTCAAGAAGTTGCTGAACAAAACTTAGCGAAACACGCAAGAGTGGGGACGCCGACGGTCGGACGCTCGCAAATGATCGAATTAAGAGACATCACCAAACGTTTCGGCAATGTTCTGGCTAACGATGGCGTGAGCATCAAAGTCCGGCAGGGGACGATTCATGCCATCGTGGGCGAGAACGGCGCGGGCAAGTCAACGGCGATGCGCATCGCCTATGGCTTCTACACAGCCGACAGCGGCGACATCCTCATCGACGGCGAGGTGCGACGCATCGCGACGCCGCACGACGCCATCGCGCTCGGCATCGGCATGGTGCATCAGCATTTCATGCTGGTCGAGCCGATGACGGTGGCCGAAAACATCGTGCTCGGCGCGGAGACGGGCGGCATCGCGTCGCTCGATCTGGGCAAGGCCGCAGAAGAGATTCGCGCGCTTTCCGACGAGTTCAAGTTGTCGGTTGACCCGCGCGCGGTGATTGAGAGCTTGTCGGTCGGGCAACAGCAGCGCGTGGAGTTGTTGAAGGCGCTCTACCGCCGCGCGAACCTGTTGATTCTGGACGAGCCGACCGCCGTGTTGACGCCGCAGGAGGTCGAAGAGTTTTTCGCCATCCTCCGGCGCATGCGCGAGCAGGGAAAGACGGTCGTCATCATCACGCACAAGCTCTCGGAAGTGCTCGCCATCTCGGACGACGTGACGGTGATGCGCGACGGGCGCGTCGTCGGTCACGTGGAGACGGCGGAGACGAACGCGGCGGAACTGGCGCGTCTGATGGTCGGGCGCGACGTGCTGTTGAGAGTTGAAAAAACCGACGCGCAGGAGGGCGGGGCGGTCGTGCTCGGCGTGCATGATTTGAACGTGACGGCGCGCGACGGCAACCGGCGTCTGGACGGCGTTTCGTTCGACGTGCGCGCGGGCGAGATCGTGGGCATCGCGGGCGTCGAGGGCAACGGCCAGACGGAACTCATCGAGACGCTCGCGGGACTCGCCGCGACGGGACACACGGCGACGGGCGAAGTGGAATTTGACGGGCGCGACATCACGCGGCTCAATTCGCGCGGCTTTGCCCATAAAGTCAAAACAGGCAGTCTACATTGGGTTGTCTATTTGATCTTCAAGAGATGGTTTCTCAGATTGCTGGGGATAATAGTCGGCTGGATGCGCAAATCCGATGCGCGAGCGCGCCGCGAACTCGGCATCGCGCACATCCCCGAAGACCGTCACCGGCGCGGCCTCCTGCTCGACTTTAACCTCGCGGAGAATTCCATTCTCGGCGACCACTATCGCAAGCCCGCCGTCGCAGGGTTTGGCGACGTGTTCCTGAACGACCGCGGCATCCGCGAGCGCGCCCTGCAAGTGATCAAAGACTTCGACGTGCGCCCGGC
>DASPJG010000724.1:0-8851 GCA_035628755.1 Pyrinomonadaceae bacterium | reverse complement strand
CTCACGAAGAAGGGGTAGATGAGCGTGCGCCGGATGCTGCGGCGCACGGCGCGCAGCGTCTCCAAAATCTGGAACGTTCCCAGCCCCGCGCCCAGAGCGATTGCGCCCACGCCCACGGCCACGGGTCGCCAGCGCGCCGCGCCGAACCACGGGCGCGCAGCCTCCGTCGCACCATTTTCATCGCGCGGCGGCGCGTCGAACAGCGCGAGGAAAAGGGCGTAGGCCGAGGCGACGAGAGCGACGAAGACGAACCCTTGCGCCAGTCCCGTCAGGACAGACATCGCATAGGCCGCCGATGCCGCGAGCAGGCATCCCGCGAAGCGTCGCTGCGTGCGGGCGGCGGTTGCCCGGTCAATCGCGACGAGCATCAGCGGCAGCCACATCATCGCGTTCGTGAAAAAGCCGACGACGCCGAGCAGCCCCGTCATCGCCCCGCCGTAGCCGTAGGCGAGACCGGCGAGGAGCGAGGCCGTGCGGCTGCGTCCCGTCTCCCGCGCATAGGCGTAGGTGAAGATGGGCGAGAGCAGGAAGGGCGCGAGCACATAAAGTTGCTCTGCGCGCGGCGCGTCGAGAAAGAGGTAGCCCCAGGTGAGCGGGTAGGCGAAAGCGAGTTGTGACATGGACAGGAGCGGGTAGCCCGACAGCACCAGCGGCGTCCACAACGGCAACTGCCCCGCACGCAGCATCTCCCATCCCACGCTGCGCAGCGGGTAAGAGTAAGCGAAGGCGTCGCCGCCGACGATGAACTTGTCGCCGAATACAAATTGACCGAAGAAGACGGCGAAGAAAACCGCGATGAAGAGGATGGCCGCCGCGTCCGCGCCGCGCGAGATCGTCAGCCGCCACGTCGTGTCTCTCAGGTTCATCGTCTACGTCTGCGAGTTATGCGCGCCGTCGCTGAGTTTCAATTGCCTCAACTTAAGCTCACGGCCTTCGCCGCTTCGCGCGCCGGTCGGCAATCAAGAGAAGGCCGAGGCCGAGGAATGTAAACGCGGAAATGATCGCGCCGTTGCGCGCGGCGGGAGCGCGGTAGCGCATCTCGATGCGGTGCTCGCCCGCCGGAACGTAAACCCCGCGCAGCAGAAAGTTTGTGAGGTGGATGCGCGCCGGGGCGTCGTCAATCGTCGCTTCCCAGCCGGGATAAAACATCTCGCTGACCACGAGCACGGTCGCGGTCGTGGCGCGCGTGTCTATCACGAGGCGGTTCGGTTCATACACCGTGACTTGCGCCGTGCTGCCCGCTGCCAGTTCCCCGCCCGGCAGCGCGGGCAACTCGGCCTGCGCGACTTCCAGCAAGGCCGTGCGGCGCGGGTCGAAGGCGTGCTGGCTCTCGCCGCTGATGCGCCGCAACGCTTCTTCGCCGTCCACCGCTTCCGCTTCTCCCACCAGCCACGCTCGCGGCAGAGCGCGCAGGTTGCGCATGATGAGCGCATGATCCTGTTGATAAACCGCTTTCCACCACTCGGAAGATGGTGAGGAAACTGGCGTCGAAGTTCCGGCGGCGGAGTCGTGCAGGGTCGCCTTCCACAGGGCGAGCGGCGAGCCGTCCGTCAAGTTTGTGATCTCTATTTTGTCCACGCGCCCGCGCACGCCGAGCGGGACGAGCGCGAGATAGCGATGCGATGGATAACTGTTTTTCTCGTCGCCGGGGCGAGCATCGAAGACGGGCGCGAGCGCGTGGCGGATCGCGCTGCGCACGTCCGGGCGTTCGTGCGCCCATTCGGCGGTGTCCACGCCCGCGCGTAACTCTCTCTCAACGACGCGCGGCTCGCTCCCGCCGGCGTTGTCGTCGTCCGCAAACAGGAAGCGGAGTCTGGCGACTGGCGCGCCCTGCTCCACTCCAATCGAATTCGAGAGCGACGTGACGAGCGCGAGCGTGTCGCCCGTGGCCGCGCCGCCGTCGAGCGTGATGGTCTTGCCGGGGTTGAGCGCGTCCTGCATGTCGGAGGTGAAGAAGCCGATGCCGTCGCGGTAGATGAGAGTCTGGAGTGTGCGCCCGAGATTCGAGAAAGAGACGACGAAAGTTGTGTTGAGCAGATCGAGAACGTGCGAGTGCGACTGAAAGAGCTGGTTGTTGAGCGCGTAACCTTCGCGCGGTGACACCGTGTCCATCCCGACGCCGCCGAGCGCGCGGCTGTAACGCTCGAAGATGAGAGGCTCGTAGCCCCCGACGTTCTGGATGCGATGGAGCGCAGTCAGGTTCGGTGCTTCGAGGCGGGGCGTCGTGGTGAACTCCTCGGAGTAGAGTTCGACGCGCGAGTAGGCGCGCATCTCTTCCAGCGGGTAGTTTTGCAGGAAGCGCGTCGTGGGCGAGACGACGCGGAAACGCTCTTCGGTCAGCAGCATCCCTTTGTACCAGCGCGAGATGCCCGCAGAGGGTTCGACGAAACACGCGAGCGCGATGGCGGCCATCAGCAAGCCCGTGCGCGCGCGCGGCGCGGCGAGGCGCGCGCTCCGCCAGATGAGCAGTAGCACGCCGATGGTGAAAGCTGTTTTCCAGACGAGGAATGTGGACTCCGGCAAGCCCGTGTAGTCGTAAGTTCCCGGGAGCGCGTCGACCTGCACCGCACGCCACCAAAAGATGCCTGTGGCGACGCACAGCGTCAGCAAAAGCCCGACGATGATCTTCTCGACGCCCGAACGGCGTCGTTCGCCGGACGCGCCCGCGGGTGTTGCGAGCCAGCGGCGGCGGGCGGCGATGTCCCAACCGTAAGCCGCGATGATACTCATGGCGAACGTCCACTCGAAGGTGTGGCGCGACGGCACGCGGAATTTGTTGAGCAGCGGCAGGCGATAGACGACCTGCTGCAAGGGGGTGTTCGGGCCGAGCATCAAGACCCAGCCCACCACGGCCACACCGAGCCAAAAATAGATGCGCGCGTCTCGCCTTTCGTCGCGCCACGCCAGCAAGGCACAGCACGCCAGCGCGGCGAAGACGAGCGCAAGCGACGGGACATAGGCCGACACGTCCGTCGAATAATAAAGCGGCAGAACGAGCGAAGAGACGGCTTCCCCGAAAGTGAACGCGCCGCTGCTGATGGCTTCGTAGCTGAGCGTGTTGCGGATGCTGCGCCGCGCCGCGCGCATCGTCTCCAGAATCTGAAACGCGGCGAGACCCGCCGACATCATTAATGTGCCGAGCGCGACGAACAGAGGCCGCCACCTGCGCAACTCGCGCCACCCCGGCGTGCCCGCCGCGCCCTCATGGTCATCAACCGCGCCGCCGTTATCGTTCACCCTCGCGCGCGCCGCCTCGCCGCCGCCGACGCCTTCTCGCACTTCCCTCTGTGGCGGGAAGAGCGACACGTAGAGTCCGTAAGCGGCGGCGACCATGCCGGTGTAAAGAAAACTCTGCCCCTGCCCGTTCAGGACTGACAGCGTGTAAGCAGCCGTTGCGGCGGCCAGTAGCAGGACGAACCTGCCCCGCCCCGTCGCCGCGCGATCAATGGGAATGAGTACGAGCGGCAACCAGAGCATGCTGTTCGAGGGCAGCCCCGTAAACGAGATGCCGCTGCACATCATCCCGCCGTAGCCGAATGTGAGACCGGCGAGGAGCGAGGCCGTGCGGCTGCGTCCCGTCTCCCGCGCGTAGGCGTAGGTGAAGGCGGGCGAGAGCAGGAAGGGCGCGAGCACGTAGATTTGTTCGGCGAGGTATCCCGGCAGGAAGAGATAGCCCCAGGTGAGCGGATAGGCGAAAGCGAGTTGCGACATGGACAGGAGCGGGTAGCCGGACAGCACCAGCGGCGTCCACAACGGCAACTGCCCCGCACGCAGCATCTCCCATCCCACGGTGCGCAGCGGGTAGGAATAGTAGAGAGGGTCGCCCGCGAGCAGAAATTTGCCGCCGAAAATTTGCTGCGCGAACATGAGCGTGAAGAACGCGGCGACGACGGCCAAGACCGCCGCGTCGCCGCGCCGCACGCGCCACCTTTGTCGCAGTCGTGCGCTCAACCGCGCGTCTATCTGCACAGAGTTTTCCCCATCCGTCGCAATCTTTTCGCCCGCGAGCGCGCCCGCAAGGGCAACCTCCGCCGTGCGGCACGGCATCTCTCAACGTGCCTTGAGAGGTGTTTTTTCGGACGCCTCGCGGACAGTCTCACAAAGTTATTTTCCGTCTGAATCGTATGCGCCCGCGTGTCACCTGCGTGCAGGGGCAATATCGTTGACAAACGCTCTGAGGGCAAGCTACGATAACAGTTGTTGGGCTGTGCCCGCGAGCGACCACTCGGGCGGGCGCAAAAGAGCGATTCGAGTAGCCCCGGCTCTCCCAAGGATTTCCTAAGCTACAGAAAAATAGTCCCACCGTCTATAGAGTACCGGGAGTAACACACATGCGTAGATTAATCGTCGCCATCTTCTTAACCGCCCTGTGCGCGTCCTTCGCCGTCGCGCAGGGGCAGAGCGCGCCGACGCTCAGAGTCGTCACCGAAGACCCGTCGCTGCCGTCGGAGTTGTTTTACGGCGACGTGAAGGTCAAACCCGTCCGGCTTCGCCCCGGCACGAACACCCGCATCACGATTGACGACAACGACTTTTTCGTCCAGCAGCATTACATAGACTTCCTGAGCCGCTTCCCCGAACCCGAAGGCTTCAACTCGTGGATGGCCGTGCTCAATAAGTGCAACGGCGACGCCAGTTGTTTGGACGGCGTCAACGGCCAGCGCGTGCTCGTCTCGAAGAGCTTCTTCGAATCGAACGAGTTTCGCATCAAGGGCTACTACGTCTACCGCTTTTACAAGGCGTCGCTCGGACGCCTGCCCACCTATCCCGAAATCGTCGCCGACATGCGCAGCGTGACGGGCGCGACCGAGGCTGAAGTCGTCGCCAAGCGTAATGCCTTCGCGTCCGCGTGGTTGTCGCGCGGCGACTTCGCGGCGAACTACCCGGCGAGCCTGACGGCCTCCGAGTACGTCAACAAAGTGCTCCAGACAGCGGGCATCACGGTGGCGAACAAAGATCAACTTATCGCCGGTCTGGGCAACGGCACGGAGACGCGCGCGTCGGTCTTGAGAAAGATCGTCGAGAGCGCGGAACTCGAAGCGAAGGAGTTCGACCCGGCCTACGTCGCCATGCAGTACTACGGCTACCTGCGCCGCGCGCCGGAGGCCGAAGGCTACAACGCGTGGCTCACTTACCTGCGCGCCAACCCCGGCGATTACAAGACGATGGTCTGGGGCTTCGTCTATTCTCCCGAATACCGCAATCGCCACTAAACGCCCGCGCAAAACGCGCGCAAAACGAGAAAGGCCAGCCTCTCTAGACGGGGCTGGCCTTTCTCGTTCAAGTCAACCCGCGCCCGGATTTACTTCAGGTCAACCTTAAGCACGCCTCGCTTCAAGCGTTCGCCACGCGGCTCGCCGTCGCATCCTGTAAAACCTCTTCGTACACGTCGAGCGTCAGGCGCGCCGTGCGCTCCCAGGTGAAACGCGAGGCGTGCGCGATGCCGTCCGTGGCGAGGCGTCGCCGCTCCGCGTCGCTCGTCCACAATCCGTGGATACAGTCGGCGAGGCCGCGCACGTCCGTCGGCTCGACGAGTTGTGCGGCGTCGCCCACGGTCTCCATGATGACCGGGATGCGGCTCGTGATGACGGGCGCGCCGCAACTCATCGCTTCGAGCGGCGGCAGGCCGAAGCCCTCGTACAGCGACGGGTAGACGCACACGCGGCAGGAGGAATAGAGCGCGGCGAGGTCTTCGTCGGAGATGTAGCCGGTGAACAGGATGCGCGAACTCAGGCCGGACTGTTCGACGAGCGCGAAGAGTTCCTCCGTGAGCCAGCCCTTTTGCCCGGCGATAACGAGTTGCGCGGAAAGGTTTGTGCGGCGCGTCAACTCCTCGAAGGCGCGCACGAGCGTCAGCAAATTCTTGCGCGGCTCGACCGTGCCGACGAACAGTATGAAGTCGTCCGCGACGCCGAGCCTGAGCCGCGCCTGAGCCGAAGCGGCTGCCGCGACGGGGCGAAACGCGCGGCGCGGCGCGAGCGGCACGACCGCGATCTTATCCGGCTTGATGCGCAGGTGTTCGCAGATTTCGCGCTTCACGCTCTCGGAGTCGGTGATGATTTTCGAGGCCATGCGCGCCGTTGCGGGCAGGCGCAGGCGCGCGCGCCGGACGAGTTCTTCTTCGTGCGTGTGCGAGTGGAGCAGGAGCGACAGGTCGTGGATGGTGACGATGGTGTGGCAGCGATTCCAGAGGGGCACTTTGTAGTTTGTGCCGTGAAAAAGTGTGATACCGCGCCTTTGCACGTAGAGCGGCAGGCCAATCGTCCACCAACGCTTGCTGAGGGCGTTTGCAGGCGCGTGGACGACGTGCAGGTTTGCGGGCGGCGGCGCGGCATCGAACGCCGCCTCGAAAGCCTGCTCGATGGGGGCGTGGGCGACCAACTCGAAGTCGTGTTCGGGGGCGAGAGCCGCGAGGCCGTGCGCCAGTTCGAAGGTGTAATGGCCGATGCCGGTTTTCGGCTTGGCCAGCGGAAGCCCGTCAATTGCAATACGCATGCTCTCGAACGTTTAATCGCACGCCCCGGCGGTTGCGAATGTACAGGATCAGTTGGCTCAGGATATTGATTGCCGCGCGATTATAGCCGCCGCCCGTGCAGGTAGCCAGTCTTCCGCCGGAGAGCAGGCTTTACAGGAAGCGAAAGGGCGCGCGGCCTGCCAGCACCCGTTCGGGAATACCGGCAGGCCGCGCGCCCTTTTATATGCGCCAGCGCGCGAAGGCCGCGCGTTTACCTGATGCGGATGCGCGGCGCGGTGTCTGCGGGGCGGCTCGTGAACGTCTGCCCGGCAACCGTCACCGAGACGACGAGCGGCTGGTCGCCGAGTCCGGCCAGATCGGGGCGCAGTTGGATGTTCAACTGGTCAATGCCCGGCATGTCGGTCGGCGTGTTGCTGAGAATTTCGGTCACTCCCGTCAGCGAGCGGTCGCCGATCCTGACGGTGATGACGGCCACCGGCAAGTTGCGAATGCCCGTCATGAAAATCGAGAGGACGGTCGGCACAGCCGTGCCCATCCTGTCGGTCGTGACGGAGAAGCCTTCCGCCGGTTCGGCCATCGGCGTCATGTTGGTGACGTTGAAGACGCTCGCGCGCGTCGGCGCATCCGAACGGGTGAAGATGTCGGGCTGCGCGGCGACGACTTGCACGACGCTGCGCACGCTCCTCACCGTGCCGCCTTCGTTGACGTTGATGACGACCGGGTAAGTGGCCGAGCCCGTCAGCGCGGCGAGGCCGGGCGGGACGACGAATTGAATCTCGGTCGGGCTGACGAAGTAGAGACCCGCCGCGGCGTTGTTGATCGAAAGCGAGACGCCGCCGAGTTCGACAGGCAGCGACGGCCTGCGGTGCGACTCGGAAGCGGCGTCGCAGGCCGACTGGGGTTCGCAGATGCGCGTGGTGGCCGTGCCGAACCTCGCGCCGTCTTCGGCGGCGGGCGCACGCACGACGGCGATCATGCCGGGCGCGAGGCCGGTGATGGGCGTTGCGGCGGGCGTCGGCGAAGGAGTCGGCGTGGGCGAGGCGGCGGGCGTCACCACTTCGCGCAGCGACGCGCCGGTGAAATAAGTGAGCGTGCTCGACGCGGCTGGCGTGCTTGTCGCGCCGGTCGCGGGCGGCACGGTCAGGTAAAAGGCTTCCGCAGAGAGGTCTGCGTTGCCGCCGCCGAGTTCGGCGTTGAAAGTGAAGGCGAGCCGCTCCGTGGTGTTGCTGACGAAGGGTTGCAGCGAGGCGACCGTTCCGCTCCGGGTGTTCGTCAGGCGCGTGAACGACTGCGCGGCGGTGGGCGACGACGGAATCGCCACGGCGTAAATCTGCTTAAATCCGGCAGGGTTCAGCCCCGTCGCATCCGCAGGCGCGACGCGCACACCGGCGGGCGTGAAGTTGAGCGCGGAAGTGAAAACGAGTTGGCTGCTGTCGCCCGTGAAGACGGGGAAGCGCAGCACGTCCTCTTCCAAGTCGGTGACCGAGCCGCGCGGCCCGATCTGGATAAACGTGTCGCTCGCGATGATATAGACGTACATGCCACGCACGGACTGGTTCGTCGTGTTGTCGGCCTTCGGGTCGGTGGCGACCGTCTCGAAAGCTAAGAAACGACCGTCGCGGCTGATGCGCGGGCCGGGGTTGAGCACGTTGATGAGGTCGTTCGGGTTGGTGCGGCGCGTGCGCGTGGCCTGCGTGAGGCCGGTGGACGCCGCGCCGTTGAAAGTGGCGACGAACACTTCGCCGTTGCCGTCGGCGTTGTTGGTGGCGATGACGGCGTCGTTCAGATCGCGCATCACGGCGGCGTTCGAGATGAAGGCGATGACGGAGGTCGGGTCTTCCGCGCCCTCGTCCGTCGC
This sequence comes from Pyrinomonadaceae bacterium, assembly GCA_035628755.1. Lineage (GTDB taxonomy): Bacteria > Acidobacteriota > Blastocatellia > Pyrinomonadales > Pyrinomonadaceae > JAIVJZ01. Next base: position 518 of record DASPJG010000724.1, on the reverse strand, counting down.
CGTGTCGCCGGAGATGCTCGGGTTATCGTTGAAGGTGAACGCGCCGCTGGTGTTCGTCAACTGCGCGAACGCGCCCGTGGCCGGGAGCGTGGCGGCGGTGGAGGTGCGCGTCCAGACGAAGATTTCGGGGTTGGCGTCGGCGTTCTTCGCCGCCAGATCGCGCGTCGAGACGAAGACGATGCGGGAGGCGCGGTCGTTGACCTGCGCGGCGCGGTTGTCGTCTGCGACGATGGACGTGTTGGTCGCCGTGCCTGCCACGGGGAGGCGGCTCGCCGCCGTGTTGGTGATGCGCGTGAAAGCGTTCTGGCTCAAATTGACGAACGGTGTGTCCACGCCGCTACGCAGATCGACGGCGGGCACGTCGGGGATACGGTAGAGAAAAATCTCCTGATTGCCGTCGGCCATGAGCGCGGTTTTGTTCGTGTCGCCGTTGAAGTTGAAAGGGGTGTCGGCGTTGGAACTGAAGACGATCCAGCGACCGTCGCGGCTGATGAAGGGGCGATTGTTGCTCACCTCGA
>DASPJG010000723.1:0-3959 GCA_035628755.1 Pyrinomonadaceae bacterium | reverse complement strand
CGGGCGCGTTCGAGGCGCAGGGCTTTGAGATATTTGGCGGGGCTGTTGCCTGTCTCGGCTTTGAACAGGTGGCAAAAATGAAATGAGGTCAGGTTGACGAGGCGCGCCATGTCGTTGAGGGTGCGCTTGGCGCGCAGGTCGCGTCGCATGAGGGTCAGTATGTTTTGCACTCGCACGTCCAAGATGACAATTCCTTTCCGGCAAAATGCGAGAGAGTTTTTGCCGCGTAGAGATGAAGCTTGCCGGGAGCAAGCCGTTTTCCCGTTCGGGAGTTGCGTAAATCATGGGGCACGCCGCTTGAGAACTTCCTGAGATAACTGCGCGGCGTTGAGAGGAGGCTATAAAATTACTGTAGGCGGCAAAGATTGTAAACCCCGAACCTTCTTTCGGAAGTTTCGGCGGCGACGAATGCGTGTCCGCGGGCGTTTGAAATTTTAGCGATTGAGACGGCGGCGAGAGGGCGGCTGTCGCGTGTGTTATAATTCCCGCGTTCGGACACACAACATCATCGGAAGCGCACGCGTCTTCCTTTTAAAAATCAGGGGAGCACTAATTTAATGGACGCAGACCGTTTGGAACATTTTCGCGGCATACTCACGAAGCAATTGCGCCAGCACACCGAACAGGTGAGGGATAACCAGCAGGCCGCGCTCGACATGATCGCGGACGACGGCGTGAAAGACAGCGTTGACATGTCGCTGCAAGATGTCAATCAGGAACTACAACTGCGCCTCGGCGAGCGCGAATCGCAGGCCGTGGCCGACATAGATCAAGCCCTTCTCCGCATCGAAGAAGGCTCTTACGGAATCTGCCAGTCTTGCGGCAAAGCGATTGACGAACGCCGTCTCGAAGCCGTGCCCACCGCGCGCTACGACGCCGCCTGCCAGTCCCGGCTCGAAGAACAGCAGGGACTAGACGACATCCCCACACTTTAGAAAAGACGTCAATCGTGAATCGTCAATCGTGAATAGATAAGACCTGTTCTTTCTATTCACGATTGACGATTCACGTCTTTATGCCTTCGGGTGCGTCTTGTCGTAGACCTCGATCAATTTTTCCATGGAGACGTGCGTGTAGATTTGGGTGGTGGAGAGGCGCGCGTGGCCGAGTAGTTCCTGTATGTGGCGGAGGTCTGCGCCGCTGTCGAGGAGGTGCGTGGCGAAGGAGTGGCGCAGCGAGTGCGGGCTGATGTTATGGACGCCCGCGCAGATCGTGATGTACTTGTCCACCATGCGGCCAACCGAGCGGGTCGTGATGCGCGTGCCCTGATAGTTGAGAAAGACGGCCTGCTCGTCGCGTTCGGCGACGGGCGCGTTGTTGAGGAATGCGCCGCGCACTGCAAGATATTGCATCAACGCGTGCAGAGCCGGGTCGCCAAAAGGGACGATACGCTGTTTGCGCCGCTTGCCCGTAACTTTCGCCAGCTTGTTTTTGAAATCAATGTCGCGCAGGTTCAGCTTGACGAGTTCGGAGACGCGCACGCCCGTGCCGTAGAGAAATTCGAGGATGGCGCGGTCGCGTTTGCCCAGATCGGTTTCGCTGTCGGGCGTCTCAATGAAGCGGACGGCCTCTTCGATGGAGAGGTGGTTCGGGAGTTTTTTCTCCAGCCGCGGCGTAGAGACGAGTTTCGCCGGGTTCGTCTCGACGACGCCCTCGCGCACGAGGAACTGGAAGAAGGTGCGCAGGGCGGCGAGTTTGCGCGCGATGGAAGTCTTCTGTTTGTTGGCGGCGTGGAGCGTCGAGAGCCACTCGCGGATCGTGATGTGATCGATCTGCTTGAGGTCGAACTCGCGGCGCGCGCCCGTCGTCGCGTCCGGGGGCGCGAGGTGGTTGTAAAACTGGCCGAGGTCGATCCGGTAATTGCGCAGCGTGTGCTCGCTCACGTTGCGCTCGTAACGCAGGTGCTCGAAGAACTGCTCGAAGAGTTGTTCGATCATATCGGTCGTTTAAGCATCTACAGGCTGAACGTGTAAGTGATGAAACCGGCGGCCATCACGGGCTGACCGGAGACGAGCGTGGGTGCAAATCTCGCCTGTCGTGCCGCCGCCACCGCCGACTCACGCAACAGCGTGTGGCCGTTCTCCGCCCGCGCGGAAACCACTCTACCACTCGCGTCAATCGTCACCAGAACTTTCACCGCGCCCTCGATCCTCATCCGCCGCGCCATCTCGGGATAGAGCGGTCTGGGGAGTTTCAAGGCTTTCGAATTGAGTTGGCCGAGATTGAGCGGAATCTGCGGCGCGTTTTGCGGCGCGGGCGGCTGTGAAAGTTGTGTCGGCGGCTGCGGCGACGGTTGCGGCGAAGTTGTTTCTGTTTCTCTGGCGGGAGCGGTTGCCGGAGTCGGCTCGGGCGTGGGTGTCGGCGTCGGTTCGTTTGAGGCGACAGCGGGAGTGGGAGACGGCGCGGCTTCGGGCTTCGCGTCCGGCGGCTCGGAGATGGAACCGGGCGGCGACTCGTTATTTTGCGGCGGAGCGTTCGGCGCAGCTTTCGCCTCCAACGTTTTGACCGCCGGGCTGATGACGCGCACGTCCGTCTCGGCACGCGCCGGGGGGTCGCCGCTCGTGTCGGCGTTCATGTTCTTGCTGCCGTGGACGGGGCCGCCGAGCCTGATGGTCGAGCGCGGGGCGTTCGACGCCAACTCGCGCGGCGCAGCGGTCGGCGGGTTGAGATCGGAGGGCGGTTCGCTACGATGCGAAGTTGCCTCCGCCTCGACCGTGAAGCGTTCGGGCGACGACGACAACTGTTGTGCGTTGCGACGCGGGTAGTAGCCGCGACGCGCGCGGACGCGCAGGTTCGGACGCGTCTTCACGCGCAGGTTGATGACGCGGAAACGGTTGTCGCGCCCCTCGTCGGTCGGGTAGTAGCTGAGCACGTACTGTTGCGCGAGGTCTGCCGAAATTTGCGCGAAGGCCGTGTCGAGTTCGCTGGTCGTCTTCGGAATGTAGACCGCGCCGCCCGTCCGGTCGGAGAAAGTTTCGAGACGGCGCACGGCCATCAGGTCGATCAAATTCGCGTTTTCAAAGATGCCCGTCTGGACGGCATACACCTGACAGTCGGCGGCGAGGATGCGGCGCAACGTTTCATCAAAACTGAGATCGCTGACGGTGTCCGCACCGTCCGAAACGATGACGAGCACTTTGCGCCCCGGCGAGAGCCGCAGGTACTCGGCGGCGTGCGCCATCGCGTCCATCAGTTTGGTCGCGCCTTCGGGTTTGTCGAAATGTTCGATGGTGCGGACGAGTTTCTCCACGTCGCTCGTCAATGGCTGCACGAGTTCGAAGACCGTGCCGACCGAATAGATCGCCGCCTCATCAATCGGGCGCAGCACGCTCTTGAAGAAACGAATCGCGGCCTGCTTCTCAAACTCGCGCGATGCACGAATGCTGTCGCTGTTATCGAACAGCATCACCATGCGCACGGGCGTCTCCGCGTGGCTGAGTCCGCCGATGGGCTTCGGCTGACCGTCAACGCGCAACTCGAAATCATCCACGGTCAGATCGGTGATGGCTTTGCCGCGCGTGTCCGTCACCGTCGCCGAGACGGGCACGAGATTCGACGTGACACGCACGATCTCGCCGTCGTCGTCTTCGATGGCGGCGTCGTCCGTGGCGGGCGCGCCCGGTTCGTTCGTCTGCGGGCGCGGCGTGCTGGTTTGGGGCGTGGGCAAGGGCATCGCCCCCGGCGCGTCGGGCGTCGCGGGCTGGCCGGGGACGTTCTCAGCCGGTCGGGTCGTCGGCGTGGCGCGGCGCGGGCGTTGCGCGTTGGGCGCGGGCGAAGCGGAAGGCGAAGCCGTGCGCCGACCTGACTGTGCGGGCGCATCCGGCTCGAAGGCGAACAGAAAAGTCCCGACGACGAAGAAGAAACACGCCATGCGTGCCAAGCGTGTGCGCGCGTGACGGGCTGTCGCCGCCGTGCCATGCGCGTGCAGTTGTCGCGTCAGACGCCCGCGAGGCGCGGCG
>DASPJG010000722.1:0-3792 GCA_035628755.1 Pyrinomonadaceae bacterium | reverse complement strand
GGACTCCAACGCATCCCCTCCGTGATCCGTGATGTCCCCGATGACAAAATGTTGGAACTGGCTTTGATCGAGAATATTCAACGACAAGAATTAAATGCCATCGAAGAAGCTTATGCTTATAAACGCCTCATAGAAACTTTTAACTTAACGCAGGAGACAGTGGCGCAACGAGTCGGACGCGACCGCACATTTGTCACTAACTATCTTAGGCTCTTACGTTTACCTGAAGATATACAAATTCTGGTTGAGGAAAATAAGTTGTCAATGGGGCATGCCAGAGCCTTGCTAGGGATTGACGACGCAGACAAGCAGAGAGAAATCGCGCGGGGCATCATTGAACGTAATTTATCGGTGAGAGACACCGAACGCACCGTCAAACGGGTCGTTGCGGGAGGAGACTCCAACCCGGCCACCGCCACCCAACCCGCTTCTGAGAAAGTTGTTGACGCGAATACACGCGCCGCCGAATCGAAATTGCGTCGTCGCTTAGGTACTCAGGTACATATCATTCCCAGTCAATCTGGAGACGGCGGCAAAATTGAAGTTCAATATTACAACGACACCGATTTACATCGAGTTTACGAGTTGATTATGGGGTCGCAAAATGTTTTTGAGGAAGTGTAAGCTGTTCGCCGGATTAAGTTTAGGGAATTTTAAAAGTTAAAACCAAGATGGTGTGCAAAGTTTCTGTGGTTGTTGTGTTGTGGTCTAACCAGAAGTCAGATGCCGGTTACTTAAATCCGAAACCAAATCTCTTGAAATCTCTTGTACGCTCTGAAGCAGGCAGGATAAGGCTAGGGAACAAGGCTACGAAGTTCTACTGATGAAGTGAACGCCTTGCCAATGTCTTGACCACATTTAAATTAGCGTGCTAAACTCCGAACCTTTTGATACACACAGTTTTACTATCTTATCTTCCAGGTGTAACACCTGTTCGCCAGAACTGCGTAGGGGTATATGATTATTCTGGGTTTGGCGGGTAATTCGATTCAGCTTGTGCCGGACGGCACGATCTTTCTTCACATAGCGATCATCATTTTCATGATCTATGTTTTGAACGCAACGCTTTTCCGGCCAGTCAACCGAGTTTTAGCCGAGCGAGAGCGACGCACGCGCGGCGGGACGGGCGAGGCGCAGGATATTTTGCAGCGCGTCGCAGATAGCATGAATCGCTACGAGCGTTCGCTGCGCGATGCGCGCACGGAGGGGTATCGTTTGCTTGAGCAGGAACGAGCCAAGGCCTTAGAGGAGCGACAGAATCAACTAAATTCTCTGCGCGCCGAAATTGAGACCGCGACCGAAGAGCAAAAGAGTCTTTTGCGGACCCAATCCGAGCAGGCGCGAGCTTCGCTGGAAAAAGATGCCCGAAGAATCGCGTCGGATATTAGCAGTCAAATTCTGAATCGCCCTTCTCATGATTTCACCACGACTGGCGTGCGTTGAACTCTTATGACTTATTTCCTGAGCAATTTTTGTCTACTGTTCGTGCTGGCAGGCGGTGAAACGCCCTGGTACAACCAACCCGGCTGGGAAGTTTGGAAGTTTTTCAACCTGCTGCTGTTCGTCAGCGCGCTGATTTTTCTGCTGCGCCGTCCGATTGGGGCGTCGTTGGTCGCGCGGCGCGACGCCATCAGGCGTGAGTTGATGCGTGCGCAGGAAGAACGCAGGGCGGCGTTGGCTAGGTTGGAAGAAGTCGAGGCGCGACTAGCGCGGCTGGACGCGGAAGTTGAAACCGTGCGTGCGCAAGCCAAAAGGGAAGCCGAGGCTGAACGCGAAAGCATTATACGCGCGACGGCGGAGGAGACGCGTCGTTTGCGCGAGCAAGCGCAGCGGGAGATTGAGAGTGCGGGCAAAGTTGCGCGACAAGATTTACGCCGTTACGCCGCCGAGCAGAGCGTCCGTCTGGCCGAAGAGATGATCCGCCGCGATATAGGTGCGGATGACGACACGCGCTTGATGAATGATTACATCGGAGAGTTGGGAGGGATCAAGGGTTGAGCGTGCAAACGATGGCGCGGCGTTACGCGGCGGCACTCGCGGATGTCGTGATCGCGCAGGGTGAAGCGCGTGAAGTGCAGGAAGAGTTGAATGTCTGGGCGCAGATGCTAGAGGACAATTCAAGTCTGCTCGAAGTCTTTCGCAACCCCACTATTCCTTACGAGCAAAAGCGCAACGTCCTCAACACGCTCATCGCGCGGACGCGGGTGCGGCCTACGACGGCGAACTTTCTTCAAGTGCTTCTCCAAAATCATCGCCTCTCGGAGTTGAAGGAGATCAACCAGAGGTTTGCATTGCAACTCGACGAGCGTTCGGGTGTTGTCTCGGCGCAGGTAACGACGGCGCGCGCCGTGCCGGAATCTACGAAGGAGTCGCTACGCACGCAACTCGGTGAGCTGACCGGCAAAAAAGTGCGGCTGCAATTCGCGGTGGATGAAGAATTGATCGGCGGCATCGTCACGCGCATCGGTTCGACCGTCTATGACGGTTCGGTGCGCACGCAGTTGCAGCAGATCAAGCAGAAGATGGCGGGAGAGACTTAAATTTTCGAGTTGCGATTTTTGAGACCGGGGCAAAATCGCGAACCGACGGGTACACAAAACGAACTGGATAAAATTATATGGAACCGATCAGAGCTAACGAGATAAGCGACATTATTCGCCAACAAATCGAAAACTTCGACACGGGCGTCACCGTCACGGAAGTCGGCACGGTGATCAAAGTGGGCGACGGCATCGCGGAGATTCACGGGCTGGAGAAGGTGATGGCCGGTGAGCTTCTGGACTTCCCGCACGAGGTGCGCGGGCTGGCGTTGAACTTGGAAGAGGACAAAGTCGGCGCGGTGCTGTTCGGCGAGTTTCAGTTGATCAAAGAAGGCGACGTAGTGCGCCGCACCGGGCGCATCATGGACGTGCCGGTGGGCGACGCCATCATCGGGCGCGTCGTCAACGCGCTCGGCCAACCGCTCGACGACCGCGGCCCTATTCTCACCGACAGTTTCAATCCCATCGAACGCATCGCGCCCGGCGTGGTTGATCGCCAGCCGGTGAAAGAGCCTTTGCAGACGGGCTTGAAGGCGATCGACGCGATGGTTCCCATCGGGCGCGGGCAGCGCGAGTTGATCATCGGCGACCGCCAGACGGGCAAGACCGCCGTCGCGCTCGACACGATCCTCAACCAGAAGGGCAAGGACGTGATCTGTATCTACGTCGCCATCGGCCAGAAGGCTTCGACGGTGGCGCAGGTGATCAAGACCTTGCAGACTTTCGGCGCGATGGACTACTCAATTGTCGTCAACGCGTCGGCGTCCGACCCGGCGGCGATGCAGTACCTTGCGCCTTACGCGGGCGCGGCCATCGGCGAGTACTTCCGCGATACCGGACGCCACGTTCTGACCATTTACGACGACCTCTCGAAACACGCCGCGGCCTATCGCGAAATCTCCCTGCTGCTCCGCCGTCCGCCGGGACGCGAGGCGTATCCGGGCGACGTGTTCTACCTGCACTCGCGCCTGCTCGAACGCGCCGCGAAGTTGTCGGACTTGAAGGGCGGCGGTTCGCTCACTTCGCTCCCGATCATCGAGACGCAGGCGGGCGACATCTCGGCCTACATCCCGACGAACGTTATCTCGATCACGGACGGGCAGATTTTCCTTGAAGCCGATCTGTTCAACGCGGGTATTCGTCCCGCGATCAACGTCGGCAACTCTGTGTCGCGCGTCGGCGGTTCGGCGCAGATCAAGGCGATGAAGGCCGTGGCCGGTACGCTCCGTCTCGACCTCGCGCAGTTCCGCGA
>DASPJG010000721.1:0-18347 GCA_035628755.1 Pyrinomonadaceae bacterium | reverse complement strand
GCTTGTGGCACAGTTGATCTCGAAAGAACTGGCGGTCGCGTTAACGGGTTCGCTGAAGGTGACGCTGATGTTGGAGTTCACCGCCACGCCCGTCGCATTGTCAGCCGGAGTGGTAGATGTGACCGTGGGCGCGTTGTCAACGGCTGGCCCGCCGGTGAAAGTCTGCCCGGTGTTGGGCGCGTTCTGCGTGTGGGCAATCGAGGTGGCGTTCCAGGTGAAATCGCCGTAAGTTGTCCCCGTGCCCTGCAACTGGAGCGAAGTGCCTGCGGCGTTCGAGCCGCTCTGCGAGACGCCGATGTCGGTGCAGGTCTGCCCCATGGCCGGGCCATCGGCTGCCACGAACGTTCCCTCGTAGCAGAGGAACTGCACGACCGTACCGTTATTGACGAGCGCGATGCCGTCTGGCGATCCGTTCTGAAGCGTGCCGGAGTATGAAACCGAAACCGTGCCGTAGCCGCCCGCCTGTGAAGGTATGGGCGAGGGCAGGGCGTCCGTATCGTAGGCCGCGCCGCCGTTTCCGTTGTAGAGCACGATTGACCAGCCCGACAGGTTCGTGCCCGCAGGACCGGCGACCTCGACGAACTCGCCCGCGTCTGTGCCGGTGATGTCGTAGAGAATCTCGTTGATGAAGACGGTCGAAGTGCTGCCCGCCACGCTGGGCGTAATCGTGTTCACCTTCGACCTTTTTTGAGCGATAGCCTGCGGCTGAAGAGGCAGGAAGGGTTGGGCGATGATCAGGGCGGCAACTGCGAGCGACAGCAGCCGACGACGGGCGGTAGAAGTCCGCCCGATAAATTTCGGTGAATTCACTTTAATTAATTCTCCTGGTTGGGCTGGGTTAGTGTCACGCGCACGCCTGACACTGTCACAGTGGGTTGTCGGAACGGAAAGGCTGGCTGCGACCTCGCGGGCGACGAAGTTAGTCCAATCCCTTCACTGGCCTCTACGCTTCGAGAGGCGAAAGTTAGCACAAATGATCGGGGGCGGCAATTGAGGGAAGAACCGGTCACGAAAAGCCAGATCAACGTCGGGTCGCTGTCAGGTCGGCGTCAGTTCACTGGCCGTTGTCCGACGGGAGCAGCTTGCGCGCACGCAACGCGGCGACCAGCTTGTCGAGAGATTGCGCGGCGTGTTCGGGGGTCACGTCGTAAGCGTCTGTGATGTCACGGACGATCTCTTCGCGCGTGCGTTTTTTTTCGAGCCCGCGCCAGATGATCATCGCCGTCTCGTTCAGCGTGTAGTAGCGTTTGGAGTTCAGGTCAACGAGCACGCCTTCGGTGTCATCAAACTCCGTGAAGACGATGTGATCGTGCGGGCTGGGAATGCTTTCGGACATTAAATGGATTCCTGTTTAAGATAAACCGAGGGCGGCGCGGCGGGCGCGCTGATGGATAAGACGGGCAAAGAGCGCGAGTTCGCCATTGCCGCAGCGGGCTTGTGCCAGGGAATTTTACCGAAACTCTGCAAGCAGTAGAGACAGGGCGAGGCCGTGTAGAGATCAGGCTCAGTTCCCTGCCGCTCGATCTCCGCGAGCGCAAGCCTGCGCCGTTCGAGTTGATCCGCTGCCACCTGACGCAGGCGCGCAAACCCATTGGCGAAGTCTTCCGTGTTCAAGTCCGCCACCACGTCCGTCTCTTCCGACGCGCCGCGATAGCCCGACAGGTTGCAGCACAGCGTCAGCCTGCCACGGTAGTCAATGTTGCAGTTCGTGCCTTCCAACGCCTGGCACGGCGGCGCGGGGTCTAGGTTGTAATACCCTGTGGCGACGCCGATCTTCATCTTGAAGATGTTGGAGAGCACGCCGATCTCCTGTTCGACGTGCGCGCGCTCTTCGAGACTCAGACCCGACTCGGTTTCCGCGCCCGAAGAGGTCGGGAGAAGGTGCGAGAAGTGGATGGCCTGCGCGCCGAGACGGGCGGCGAGCAACGCAAACTGTTCGAGGAGTGGGATGGTGTCGCGCCGGATTCCCGTCTTGATGAGAAACGGGATGCCCTTCATGTAACAGCGCGTGATGGCGCGCATGACGCGCACGAACGAACCTTCGCCGCGCCAGCGGTCGTGCGTCTCGCGCGTCGGGCCGTCGAGGCTGAATGCGACCATGTGCAACGCGTCGCGGTTGGCGAGCAGAGTCGGGTAGACGCGGTCAAAATGCCAGCCGTTCGTGACGAATCCGAACTGCCAGCCTTCTTCCCTCACCACTTCCACGATCTCTTTGAAGCGCGGGTGAATCGTCACCTCGCCGCCCGTGAACGAGACCGAGTTGAACCCGCAGGAAGCCTGGCTCGCGCTGCGGATAATGCGGCGCAGGAGTTCGACGGAGAAGAAATTGGCGGGCGAATGGTAGAGCGCGTCGTCGTCGCGGGCGCAATAACTGCAATGCAAATTGCAGATATTCGTCAACTCAAGGCTGATGTGCTTGAGTTCCGTGTGTACTGTGCTCGCGGCTGCGGGAGTTGTCATAAATCACTGTTCGAGGCACGAGGCCAGAAGTTGCGGTGCGCGCGTTGAATCTTCGAGCAGGTCAAGTCCCGCGTAGAGTTTATAAGAGATGCTCTGCTTCGCCATTAGGCCGAGCACGCGCAGGTGTTCGCGCGCCGTGCTCGCGTCGTAGCTCGCCCAGGGGCATTGCCTGATGAGTTGCGCCATGGCCTCGCCGGAACTGAGTTTCTCGATCCGGCTCGACGCTTCTCCCGTTAAGGTGGGAAACAGTAACACACGCGGGCGACAACTCTCAACGAAGCTGCCGGGAAAGCTGATGCGCGGTTCGAGCTTGCGTTTGCTCGGGTCGGAGTTGACGGGCGCGCCGAGCGCGTCGCCCAGTGCGGTCAAACCGCTGTTGGCGAGCGAGGAGGAAGAGACCGAGAAGATACGGCGGAGCGCCCACGCTTCGGCCATGCCGTTCTCTTCGGCGAGCACCAGCATGTCGTCCGACAGGTAACGCCAGCCCGCGCCCGCCAGCCGGATCGTCAAACTCGACTTTCCGCTGTTTGAATTCCCGACGACGATCATGCCCGTGCCGGTCACAGGCTCGACGACGCCCGCCGCGTGCAGCACGTAAAGTCCGCCGCGACGCAGCGCGGCCTGCACCGCATAGGAAAGCGTGTTGACGATGGCGACGGGATGGCGCGCGTGGGCGGTCGCGCCGAGCCAGACAGAGACGAGTCTGGAAGTTGCCGTGGAGACAGCGATCCGTGATTCGTCAATGTCGAGAAAGTGCTCGTCGCCCTTCGTATGACACAGCCCGCGTGGCACTTCAAAGGTTTGGCAGCCGGGCGGCAGGGGCGGCGGATCGCCCTGAAAGATGTTAACGGTACAGTGAACAAAGCGAGCCGCGCGGGTCGCCGGAGCATCTATCGGAGTGAAATACATCCCTTCGATAAATTCCCGGGCGACCCGCGCGGCTACTTCATCACTAAACTGAAAAGCGAGGAGACGCCCCCCAATCTCGTAAAACTTTTCGATTGAGGCTTGGCTCTGCACTGCAAGGAAAGACATCGTCCCCCGAACACCTCACTTACACGGCGGGCGGAACTACGTGGTCAACGTTTGGATGGTGTCTACGGTCGGGCCTTGAAAGAAAGCGGTCGCCTCCAACACGTCAACAGGCACGGAGACCACCGGTTCGACGAAAGGTTTCTTGTCCTGCGCGGGACGGGTCAACGCGCTCTCGCCGCGTTCCACCTGTTCCAATTGCTCACTAACGGGATTGCTGTTTTTTGTATTCAAGGCTCGATGTCTCCTCACATTTTTGTAGTTTGTTGATTATTGGCCGGCGACACTAAAACGAGGCGCAACGGTCTGACTTCGTAGCTCGTGAGATTGGTGCGCTGGTAAAGGCGGATGTTCGGCGAAAGGGTACGCACCGCTTGCTCCATCGTGTAATTATTGAAGTCCACATCCACAAGTTCGGTAGATTCATATTTCATCTCGAACGGAATGTCAACTTTACTGGCGATTTCGTAGAGCACTGCCGTTAAAGGCTGCTTGCGGGCTTTCACACTGACCTGATTTTTTTCGACCGTCACGCGCAGCGGCAACGTGTCATCATCTCTAACGTTCGTTGCTTCGAGACCGTCTTCCGTGTTGCCCTCGATCAGAATCGCCTCGGAATCGCCCTTCACCACAGTGGCTTCGGCGGGCGGTTGCTCGTTCATGCCCTGCAAATAGATGCCGATGGCCTTCGGTTGCGTGCCGTCGCCGCTCAGTTCGTAGTCAACGTATACCTGCGGCGCGAGCAGGCGCAGCGCGCCTTCCAGCGGCAGGGATTCAAACTCCTGCGTGATGCGCTGTTTTTGCATGAGCGGCGTCAGGATGACGGGCACTTTGAGCCGCTTGCCGATCTCGGCGGCGATCTCGGACAGAGAGCCGTTCTTAGAGGTCAGGCTGATGCTGACCAACTCTTTTTTCGTGACCTTGACGCTCCACAAAGGCTTGGCGGCGTTTGCGGACGCACCGGCAGGGCGCGGTGCGGGCGTTTGTTTGGCGGTCGGCGCGGGCGGTTCCGCGGGCGGCTTCGCGGCAGGCGGCTTCGGCTGTTGCCCGGAGACGGCCATTGGCGACATAACGAGCAACGCTCCCGCAAGAGTCAGAACAAAACGCCGAGAAATCATGTAGAACATTTTAACCTACCTCTTATTACTAATCCATTATTTATTGAAGCGACAAGACGCGAGTTGACTTACACGCCCATCCTTCGATGATGTTGCGATAATTTAGTTGCAAGTGAATTTCAAAGACGAGCATTCGACATGCTCCAATAAAAGTTTTCCCGGCAGCCGCCGCATGGCGACCGCCAGACACGCTCTCCGGCGCGGGAAACAGGCTGGCTTGATGATTATAGACGGCAACGGCCATCAGATGAGTCAAAGAAGCAAGCGCAGGCAAACGGAAGGTAGCACATTTAACCGCGTGCATCAAAACAACGTGATGAACAAACGCTTCAATGTTGCAGGTGGCTGGGGCCTCCCGTCCAGAGCATGCGTAGGGGGCGAAGCAGGTAGTAGACGAAAGAGAGCGGCGCGGGCAGCGACAACAGCGTGAGGTCTTCCTCCGTCGGGCTGATCACGTAGCGGCAATAGTTGAACTTGTCCCGCAGGCGGCGTCGCGCCTTGAGTTGGAAAATAAAATAGCCGGACATCCCGCCCGCGTCGCGCCCGTCTTCAAAGAGCTGCGCATAAATCTGGTTCGCCAGTCGAACTATTTCGGGGTCGGCCTGTAACTGCCCTTCGGCCTGTGCGGGGAGACGCGCGCCGAGCAGATCATGCGCGACGTGCAAGCCGAGCAGCAGCATGCGTTCCGTGCCGGTACGCCGTGCCCGTTCGAGCAAACTCGCCCAATCCAAATCGGGGTGGACTTCGAGCAACTGTGCGATGTCTGTGATCCAACTGAGCCGCTCCCACAAGTGTTTAGCCCCGTGGACGCATAGCGAGAGCAACAAGTCCTCCGGCGCGAGCGCGTTGATCCGCATCCCCTCGAACGTGTCGGTGTGGAGGTTTTCCCACAGCGTCTCCTCGTCCAGCGGCGACGAGAACAGGCGCGCGCTCACGCGCCAGTGGATTTCCACGATCAGGCGATGCGCGTCGCGCGTGAACGGCAGGTTGCACTGCGTGCGCAGCATCAACGCCTGCTGCACGCCGTTCAGAGGCGGGTGCAGCGCGTAATCTTCGGCGACGAGCAAGCGCATCACGCGCAGCACGTCGCGCTGGCGGACGAGAATGTCGAGATCGCCGAAGTGGCGGAGCGCGATGTTGCCGTAGGCTTTCGCGGCCAGCGCAGGGCCTTTGTAAGGGATGGCCGGGATGTCGTGCGCGGCGAAGAGTTTCAGCAGGCGGCGCAGTTCCCCGCTCAGGTAAACGTTCAAGGCGGAGATGCGGCGAAAACGCTCACGCAGTTTTTCATAAACGGCGGGCGGAACTTTTTCCGGCGCGCGTGCGTGCAAGTGGGAATAGAGCAGCGGGATCAGGCCGTGGCTCTCGGCGAAACTCTGGATGAAATCCCAATCGAGCGCACCGTCGAGCAGTTGGCGCAAGCGCGCCACGCGCCGCTCGTCCATGCGCGTCCTAGCGCAGCACAGAAGCAACTCGATTTCAGGTCGCACGCCGACTTTCAACGGCGACGCTGATGGGGCGGAAATTGTTTGCATGACAGGCAAGCCGGTCGAGAGCGCGTGTTTGCGGGTGAAGACGCGAGCGGCAGCGCGCGGGCGCGGGCGGCATAACCGGCAACTTGTGTTTACCCGACCTTCACGCCGTAGCCGAGTCCGTCGCCCACGGGCAGGACGACGCCGCGCAAGTTTTTATGGTTCACGAAATGTTGATTGAAGCGGCGCAGCCCTTCGGTTGATTTCTGCTGGTCGGGCGAGCGAATTTCCCCGGCCACCTGCCCGCCCCAGAGCAGGTTATCGGCGATGACGACGCCGCCCGTGCGCAGCAGCGGCAGAGAGAGTTCGAGATAGCCCTCGTATTCTTCTTTCATCGCGTCTAAATAGACGAGATCGAATTCGCCTTCGAGCTTCGGAATCACATCGAGGGCGTACCCGCGTTCGACGCGCACGCGCTCCGACATCCCAGCCCTTTGAAAATATTCGCCCGCGCGCCTGATCATCTCTTCACTCGGCTCAATCGTCACTACCTGCCCGTCCGCGCCCATCCCGCGCAGCAGATGCAAGACGGCGTAGCCGATAGCCATGCCAATCTCCAGCACTTTTCGCGCGCCCGTGGCTCGCGCCGTGATCTCCAGAAACAGAGCCACTTCGCGGTCGGCAATGGGCACGCGGTTCGCCGCCGCGTATGCTTCCATTTCCGCGAGCAGACCTTCGCTCGCCGGATGAAGCGCGTCAAGATAGAGGGCTTGTTCACGCTGTAGGATCGCGTCGAGCCGTGCTTTCATAATTCGTTTTGAGTCTGGTGCAAAAATCTTCGTTGGAGCGCGACAAGTCTAACGGTATTCTCCGTTCCGGCGCAAACGGGCGCGGGCGACTCGAAACAGCGGCGCGAGCTTCAAGCGTTGACGCCTTACTTGTTGCGTGTTGAAAGAACGGGGCGGAGAGTTGGTCTCTAAGGCTGCGCCTCCTCAATCTTCCGCAGGCTTTTTCTGAGCACGGGAGAGCCTATCGCCCGCCACACGTCGCGTGTGCGCAGGTGCGGCGGGAAAGAGCGCGTGTTGCTCATCACGAAGCCGAAGCTCTGTTGCGCGCCGAGATTGCCGTGCGTGGCTTGCAGGAAGGCGAACACGTCGAGCGACGCGCTTCCCGTGTAGTGGCCGTCGGAAAAGTTCACGAGGACGCTGGCGCGATGCTGCACGCCTTCGCTCGCGCCTTCATAGACGCGCCGCACCACGTCCGGGCGCGCGCCCTCAATCGTCGCCGCAAACCAATCTTCGTCCGCGATGAAACCGTCAACATCAACTTTGCCCTGTTGCCGTAGAGACTCCACGACGGTTGAGAGTTCAAGCGGGTCGCCGTGCGCCGCGCGGTAACGGAAACGCTCGCCGCGCCGTTCCAAAGTCGCAGTTCCACGCTCGTTGACGACGAAGACCGCGCCGTCTTTTTCGTAAGCGGCGAAATCAACTCCGCCGACGCGCGAGGTGATTGTCGCCAGACGCTCCTCGTTGCGCTCGTGCGTCCACATCACGGCGCAGCCGACCAGACCGAACTGCGGCAACACGACGCTCCGTTCATCCTTGATCCTGTCGCTTAATTTGAAGCCCGCACGCCTGAGCGCGGATTTCAGGGAGACGCGGCGATAACCTTTGAAGTCGTTTCCGTGGTCGGAAAAGATCGTGACCTCGACACGACCGCCGCCATTGCGGACGAGGTCTTTGACCGTCTCGTCAAGCCGGACGAGAAAACTTTTGAGCAGGCGTTCGCCGCCCAGATGAGCCAGCGAATCGCTCGCGCCCGTGTAGGCGAAGAAGACCGGCGCGCGCGAGGCGCGAAACTTCTGCTTCAAGCGCAGGATGTCGGTGAGAGATTCGAGGTAAGTGCTGGCGGGCGGGGCGGCGTAGCCCAGACCGCTCTTGATGGCCGAAGGGTGATAGTCGAAGAGTTCACGGAACGTGCCTTTGATGAAGCGTCCGCCGCGGAAGCGGTCGAGGAGGCCGCCGCGCATCCTGTTTTTCGACGTGTCAAAGTAATTGTCTTCGTAGCCGGGCGGTTCGCTCGCGCCCGCCGGTTTCAGAATCTCTGCGAGCGCGAGATTCGTGAGGCTGGGGAACGGCGCGACCATCCGCGACGGCGCGCGAAAGAGTTTGAAACGACCCTCGGCGCGCATCTCCTCAATCGTCGTGAACGCAACGCCGTCCACGCAGATGATCAGGTGGCGGACAGGCGTTTCATTCGTCTCAGCGACGACAGACGCGCGCACCGGAAGTTGCAGCCCGGCCAGTTGTGCCAGCAGGAAGAAGAATGTGAACCTACGAAACTTCAGCGAAATACTTTTCATCAAGCCCCCTCGCAATCACGCCACGCGACCGACCGCACAGATATTCTGAGACCAGCTTTGCAAGCGGTGTTCCAGCGGCGCAGAGAGGAAATTATAACGCGGGCGGAGTGTCGAGAAACTGAAGCGCGCAGGCGCGGAAGTGATGCGTAGAAAAGAGACGACGAATCAGGAGCGAGTAATGCGGAAATGAAGAAAGATTGTCTTTCGCGCAGCGTTCGGCGTTACTGCTTCATCGTTCTCTGCTGCGCTCTCTGTGCTTGCGGTGGGTGAGTCTTAGCTTCCCGTCAGTTGTCGGATTTATCCGGCGTTTGCGCTGCGGCGTCGCCGTCGAGCGTGACGTAGCGACGGGCGAGGCCGAGTTCGCGCAGTTTGTGTTGAAGCGATTGGCGGTGCATGCCGAGGATGGAGGCGGCGCGCGTGACGTTGCCGCCCGTCTCTTCGAGGCAGCGCGTGATGTAGCGACGTTCAAACTCCCGCCGGTCGGCGCGAAAATCCGCCGTGAACGGGACGGGCAGGTCGTTGCCGCCGGTGCTGCTCTCGCCGGTCGCTGGTCGGGGCGGTTCGGCGTTGGCCACATCGCGGCTCGCGCGAATCTCTTCG
Source organism: Pyrinomonadaceae bacterium (assembly GCA_035628755.1). Classification (GTDB taxonomy): domain Bacteria; phylum Acidobacteriota; class Blastocatellia; order Pyrinomonadales; family Pyrinomonadaceae; genus JAIVJZ01. The sequence continues at coordinate 9,306 of DASPJG010000721.1, read as the reverse complement.
GGCAAATCGCGTGCGGTCAATTCGTCGCCTTCGGCCAGCACCATCGCGCGCTCGACGGCGTTGCGCAGTTCGCGCACGTTGCCCGGCCAATCGTATTCGACAAGCCGCCGCATCGCCGCAGGGGCAATCGCGCGCACGGGCATCCTGTACCTTTCGGCGGCGAGGCGTATGAACGACTCCGCGAGCGCGGGGATGTCTTCACGACGTTCGCGCAGAGCGGCGATGTCAACCGTCACGACGCGCAGACGATAAAACAGATCGGCGCGGAAGTTTCCCCGCTCGATCTCCTGTTCGAGCGGGCGGTGCGTCGCGCTGACGATGCGCACGTCAACGGGAATAGACTCCGCGCCGCCGAGCCGTTCGATGCGCCGCTCCTCAAGCGCGCGCAACAGTTTGGCCTGCACGTTCGCGCTCATGTCGCCGATCTCGTCTAGGAAAAGCGTGCCGCCGTTTGCCTGCTCGAACTTCCCCTGCCGCCGCGCCGTCGCGCCCGTAAACGCGCCGCGCTCGTGGCCGAACAGTTCCGACTCGATCAACTCCGAAGGCAGCGCGGCGCAGTTGACGGCGACGAACGCGCCGCGCCGTCGCGCCGTGCCGCGCTCGTGAATTTCACGCGCAACCAACTCTTTGCCCGTTCCCGATTCGCCGCGCACGAGCACGGTCACGTCCGTCTCGGAAACTTTTTCGATGAGCGAACGCACGCGGCGCATGGATTCCGAAGTGCAATGAGCGTGCCGCGCTGCGCGCCTTCGAGTTCGATGCGCTCGCGCAAAACTCGGTTCTCGCGCCGCAGCCTGATCGTCTCGACGGCGTTCTTGACGACGAGCCGCAGGTCTTCGACTTCAAACGGCTTCGAGAGGTAGTCATACGCGCCCGTCTTGATCGCTTCGACGGCCATTCGCTCCGAGCCGTGCGCGGTGATGAGGATGACGAGCGGGGCATCATTTTGCGCGCCTTCCCCGCCGTGCAGTTCGCGCAGAAATTCCAGACCGCTCTGCCCCGGCAAGTTGACATCCAACAGCAGCAGGTCGGGCGCGCTTTGTTCAAACTGCGTGCGGGCTTCGCCCACGCTTCCCGCCTCCGCGATGTCGTAACCGAAGCTGCCGAGCGCGCGGCGCACGCCGTAGCGCGCGGCCTCTTCGTCGTCAACGATGAGCACGTTGATGGCAGCCTCGCCCGATTTTTTTTGCGTCATGGTTTTCTCTCGCCGCCTTTTTTAATAAACCTGCGCTGTCAGAGTTTCCGCCGCGCCCGCGTGCGGCAGGCGGAGTTCAAAACGCGCGCCGCCGCTGCTGCCCTGCGCCTGCGGAGCGAGCCGCACACGCCCTCCCGCGTCTTCGATGCGCTTGCGCACGATGGCCAGACCAAGCCCCGTGCCGCGCTGCTTCGTGGTGAAGAAAGGCTCCCAGATGCGCCGCTGCAATTCGGCGGGCACGCCATTGCCGCCATCCACGACGGCAAAGAGCACTTCGCCGTCGTCCGCCGCGACTTCGACCGAGACGCGCCCGCCTGCCGGTGTCGCCTGCAACGCGTTCAACAAAAGATTGGAGAGCGCGTCGCGCACGGCTGAAGCCTGCGCGCCGTCGAGCAGTTGATGTGCCTGCGTGCGTAATTCGACCTGGATATTTTTCCCTGCGGCCTCTGCGCGAAAAAGTTCGACCACGGCGCGCGCGAGTTCGTCGGCGTGCGTGGGCTGGCCGTCGGGCGGCGCGTGGCGCGCGAAGTTGAGTAACTGCGTCACGCTGCGATTGAGGCGGTCGGTCTCGCCGACGATGAGATCGAGATCGCGCGCATACTCCGCGGAGAGCTGTTCGTCTTCGCGCATCACCTGCGCGATGGATTTGATGGCGGAGAGCGGGTTCTTCACTTCGTGCGCGACGGCGGCGGCCATCTGTCCGAGCGCGGCGAGGCGTTCGCCCTGCGCGAGTTGGCGTTCGAGCCGCACGTTCTCTTCGATCAGGCGATAGTCTTCGAGCGTGAGCGCGACTTGCCCGGCCAGCACTTCCAACACCGCGCGCACGTCCGTCGTCAAAGCATCCGGCGCGGCGTCAACCAGCATCAGGCCGAGCGACTTGTTCTCGCGCCTTAAGAGATAAGCCATCTCGAAGCCGTGCTCGCGCAGCGTTTTTAAATCTTCGAGCACATCGCCCGCGTTTTCGTTCGCCAACTCCAACACGGTTTCTTCCCACTCGCCGCGCCCCTCCGTCGTCTCGCCCGCGCCAGCGTCCGCGCCGGGCGTGGAGAGGTGCGACGGTCGCACGTAGAAGCGCACGCGGCGCAGGCCGAGTTCGCGCGAAGTGCGCTCTTCGATGAAGCTGAGCAGTTCGGGCAGCTCTTTGTAGCTTCCGGCCTGCGCGCCGATGCGCGCCAGCACGTCGCGGTAGATCGAGGCTTCGCGCTCGAAGAGTTTGTGAAAACGTTTGTCGAGCCACGCGCGTAGAGGAGCGACGACGAGCGCGAAGGCGAGCACGAGCAGCGACTCGACCGCGCTCGCGCGCAGGCTGTAGCGCGCCGTCAACGAGAGCGCGAGCGTGCGGATGCCATAGAGATAGACGACGAGGACGACCGCCGCGAACGAGGCGACGACGAGGCTCTCCTTGATGATGAGTTCGAGATAGCGATAACGGTAGATGTGATAGGCGATGAGCGCGGTCGGCAGGAGCGAGCCGAGGTTGGCGAGGGTTTGCAGGTAGTGACCGGCGACCGTCCCGCGCCCGACGCCGAGCGCGTAGGCGGCCAAAAGCAGGAGCGCGATGCCGACGAACGAAGCGGAGAGCGTTTGCATCAGGCGTCGCTCGGTGCGCGAGTTGGAAGCGCGCGCGAGCAACAGGTCAGTCCCGGCGATGAGGGCGAGCACGTAAGTCGCCCAGACGCCGAAGGGCAGGACGAAGAAGTTCAACTTCTCCAGCATCGGCGCGTATGCGCCCGACCAGATGCGCGGGATGGCGACGGCGAGAAAGACCGCCGGGATGTAAGACATGTAAACGCGCGCCCGCTCGAAGCGTGTGAAGTCGCGCGCCTGCGCCCGTGCCCAGAGGTGCAGGTGGACGTGGAGCAGCAGCGAGTAAGAGATCGTGATACTGGTGACGGCGAGGGTGTCGGCGGCGCGCAGCACGCCCGACCAGTACTGCGGGTCGAGGCCGAGCAGGGCGCGGAGGGTGAGCAGCAGGTTGCTCGCGTGCCAGAGTCCGATGCCGACGGCCAGAGCCAGCAGAACGCGTTCGACCCGCTCCAAAGCGCGCCGCTGCCGCGCCAGCAACACGCTCATCCACAGCGTTAAGACCGCGCCCATGCTGTAGCCGACGAGTTGTAAAACTTCGAGCAGCGACATGGGTACATAGTAAATCGTGAATCGTAAATCGTGAATGAAGAAAAGCCGTAAATCGTGAATCGTAAATCGTAAATAGAGAAAACCTGCTTTCTTCTATTTACGATTTACGATTCACGATTTACGGCTTTTACCGATTTACGGCTTTTTCAGTTGGAGGCTGCGCTGGCCTGTAAGGGGACGAGCGTGATCTCTGTGCGGCGGTTGCGGAGTCGCCCGGCGGGCGTGCTGTTGGAGGCGACGGGGTTGTCAATCCCCATCCCTGTCGCCTGCACGCGCCCGTTCTCGATCCCGGCGGCGGTGAACCGGCTGGCTAACGCGTCGGCGCGCTCCTGCGTCAACTGGCGCAGCGCCGCCTCGTCGCCGCGACTGTCGGAATAGACTTCGATCAGAATTTGAAAGTCGGGGTTGTTGGCGAAGAGCGCGGCGAGCGGCTCGACCATGGCGGCAGCCGCGGGCGCGAGTTCGGAGGCGCGCGCGCCCGCCCACAATTTGTCGGCGAGGACGAGCGTGATGCCGCGCCCGGTGTCGCGCACCGTGCCGTAGCGCGCGAGCGTCTGCTTGAGCGCGGCGGCGGCCTGCTGCTGCCGCGCGATGCGTTGCTCCGCTTCCTGCCGTTGAACCTCCGCGCTCCGCTCGCCCTCGATGCGCGCGAGTTTCAACTTGGCGTCTTCCGATTCCGAGCGCACGGCTTGCAACTCGTCGCGCAGGCGCGCGACCTCCATCCTCAGTTCGCGCACCTGCTGGTTGGCGTTCGCCAGATCACGATCCGACAGTTCGCGCGCGCGTTCCTCGCGTTGGAGCGCGGTGCGCAGGTTCGCCACTTCTTCGGACGCGGAATCGGCGGAACGCTCCGCGTCGCGCACGGCGGCATCGCGCCGCGCGATCTCTTCGCGCCGCTGCCGCGCCGCCTTGCGCGATTCGGCCATCTCCTCGGCGTTCGTCGCCAGCCGCGTCGCCAGCCGCGCCTCGACATCAACCTCTTCCTCCGGCTGTTTCAGACGCCACTTGCTCTCGGCGGTTTCGAGTTGAGCCTCTGCGGCCCTCAACTCGGTCTCGGCGTCGCGCTCCGCTCCGGCGAAGCGCGCGAGGTTGACGGCCTGACGCGCGCCGAGCAGCGAAGCGGGAGTCCGAACGTAGTCTGCGTCGGCGATCTCAGGCACGCGGCTGCTGTTCAGGTAGTCGCTGGTGTTTCCGAGATAGCGGACGTTGGCCGTGGCGACGGTGGCCTCGCCGGGATTGTTCGGCGGCAGATTTTCCAACACCACCGCGCGGCTCGGCCCGCGCACGAGGAAGTGCGGTTCGGCGGTCACGATCATGGCGAAGGTTTGGAGCGGCGTGGTCACGTCGAGTTTGGAGTTGACGATGAAGCTGCCGCTGCGCTTGATCTCGCCGAGGTTGTCCACGCGGCCTTCGGGCGTGATCGCCCAGAGCACGAAGGTGGTGTAGACGCCGCCGACTTCGATGGCGCGGGGCAGGTTCTTGAGACTGAGTTCGACGCGCGTGCCGCGTCGCCCGGTGCGGCGAACTTTCGCTTCGCCCGTCAGGCGCGGCAGCCGGGTCGTGCCGCGAAATTTAACCGAGACGTTTTGATCGAGCGGGTAGGTGATGGCGACCGTCTCGCGCTGCATGTCGCTCTGCGCCACGACCGCAGCGGGGGCGAACGACGCGAGCAGGAACAGAGACACGAACGCGCCCCGGAGCAAGTTTCGGAACAATTTTTCCTGTGTGCGCGGATACTTCATATGACTTGGCCTCTCGAAATTTTTGGAATCGTGGTGCGCCGTCGTGATGCGGGCACGGGAGAACGCGAGTTGTCGCTTTGAATGGATGCGCCCGCAGCCCGCGAGAGTTGCCGCGCCGCCGTGCGAAGAGGCCGCCAAAACTTCCCGCGGCCTCCTCAGATGTTCTCCGGCTTTCGCACGACGCGCCCTAGCGTCGCCCCGCGCGATGTTCGGCCATCCACTGCACCACCGCGACGGCGACGGCGCACAGCAGCAGGACGTGTATAAAGCCGCCTTTTCCCAACAACACGCCCAGCAGCCAGACCGCAAACAGAGCCAGAGCTATCCCCCAGATTATCAATGCACATTCACCGTCTCATGCGTCAACAGTCTCGACAACGGCTGCCTCCGTTTATTTCACCGACGCGTTGCTCGCCGCAACCGGCAAGCCGACGGCGCGGACGGCAGAGCGATTGGCGTCGCCGCCGACAAGCAACGGCGCGCCCGTACTCGAAAACGAGCCGGTCAGTGTGCGCAGCAGCGTCGCGTCGCCGGTCGGAGCGTTTCCTTTCGGGTTATCGTCCGCGCGCCAGATCAGAGTCCCGTCACGACCGGAGAACCCGAGCGCGAAAGATGCGCCCGAGGCGGCGATCACGTCGAGCACGCCGTCGTCGTTCAGGTTGGCAAACGTCGCCATGTAAGCGTCGGTCGCGCCTTCGGACGCCCAGTTGACTTTGCCCGCCGTGCTGATCACGGCGACGCGCCCGTTCCGCGTCACCATCACGAGTTCAATCGTGCCGTCGTTGTCGAGGTCGGCGGCGGTGAGCCGCCCGCGCGGCGCGTCCTTTTCCGTGGTAATGCGCCCGAGCGGTTTCAGTTCCGAGCCTTCAAAAAAGAGCAGGCCGTGCTCCGTGCCGATGACGACGAGCGTGTTGCCCGGCGTCGCCAGCACGAGTGGCGGCGTCGTGAACGGCACGTCGAACTTTATCGCGCGCACCACCGTGCCGTCGCGGCGGCGGATGTCCAACTGGCGATTGTCGAGCGCGTAAGTGATGCCCTGTATGTCGCCGTGCGTGAAAGGAATCGGTGCGCCGATGATCTCCCCGCTCAGTTTCGTGCGGGAGACGACGCTGCCCTGCTTCGCATCCAGCACGTAGAGCGCGTCCGGGTCGCTGGTCACGACGGCGAAGTCGGCCACGCCCGCCGCGCCCTGCATCTGCGCGACCGCGCCGCCCGCCATGCGTCCCTCCAGCGGCGCGCGCCATAACTCGCGCCCCGTCTCCCCGTCCAGACCGCGCACGCCTCCGGCGACGGCGACGAGGACAACAGAACGGCTCTCCGCCGACGCGGGCAGCACGAGCGGCGTAAAAATGTTATCGCCCGGTTTCTCTTTCGCGTCGCCGCCCGCCGCAGCCTTCCCGCGTGTCCGCACAGACCACAGAGCCGAGCCGTCGCTGCCGTCGAGCGCGTAGACCGCGCCGTCAGAGTTGAGCGCGATGAGATCGTAATTCTTGCCCGCGCGCAGCCGCGCCGCGAAGGGACGCGCGACCGCGCCGATGGCTGCCTGCCAGCCGACGTTCGCGGGCGGGCGCATCACCGCCGTCGTGACCGGAGCAACCGGCACGGGCGACAGGAGCGGCTTCGCTTCGACGAGAGCGGGCGCGGAATAGCGTCCGGTCTCGGGCGTGGCGGGCGCAACGCGCCAGTAGTATTTGCCCGGCTGGAGGCCACTGACTTCCTGTTCGAGTCCGACGACGGCGCGGTCAAACACGATGTCTGTGAATTGCTCGTCCAGCGCGACTTGCAGCCGGTAGCGTCGCACGCGGGGCTTTGCCGCCCACTTGAGTTTGAGCGACACGGGAGTTTGCCCGGCGGCGTTCGGCTTTTGCGTGGTCGCAGCGGGTTGCGCGCGTGCTTGAAGCAGAAACGAGAGCGCGACGAGCAGGCTCAGGCAGAGAGTGTTGCGCAGTAGTAGTGACGGCAAACGTGGTCTTGATAGCATCATAGTGCGTCGTTGAGTTTATAGCCGACGCCGCGCACTGTCAGCACGTAGCGCGGGTTCTTGGGGTCGGCTTCAATCTTCTGTCGCAGGCGATTGATGTGCGGGTCAACGTTGCGTTGATAACCTTCGTACTCCGTGCTCCACACCTCGTCGAGCAAATCGTTGCGCGACCATGCGCGACCGGGTTCGCTGGCGAGGCGTTCGAGAATCTGAAACTCCAGAGGCGTGAGTTCGACGAGCGCGCCGTCGAGCATCACCTCGTGGCGACGCTTGTCTATAACGAGATTCCCGATCTCGATGCGCTGCGCCTCGCCGTCCTGCGGTTCAATCTCGCGCGCGGGGCGTCTGAGCAAAGCTTCGACGCGGAGTTCGAGTTCGCGCGGCTCGAAGGGCTTGGCGAGATAATCGTCCGCGCCCGCTTCAAAGCCCGCCACCTTGTCGTCGAGTGTGTCTTGAGCGGTCAGGAAGAGCGTGGGCGTGTGGATGTGCCGCTCGCGGAGTTTGCGTAACAGTTCGATGCCGCTCATGCCGGGCATCTGCACGTCGAAAATGAAACAATCGTAGCCGCCGCCGAGCGCGGGTTGGAGCGCGTCTTCGCCGCTCTCTTTCTCTTCGACCTCGTAGCCGAGGCGGCGGAAGTAGCCCGCGAGAAGCAGGCGCATGCTCGTGTCGTCATCAACGATCAGGATTTTTCGGTTCACTTATTCTCTATTCTCTCGTGATCTGTGCGGAGACCAACCCGCTCCAGCACGGTTTTGCTTCGGTAATTTTAAGACCCTGCGATTATAAGTCAAAAAGCGCAGGGTCAAAGAAAAAAGTCTTGAGCGCGCTCCGGCTTTCTTGTGACGTGCTCGCGCGCCGCCTGCTGCTCTCTTCGCCGGTCAACGGCTTGACGCTCGCGCCGCTGTGTACGTATAGTTTTCGTTCCGTTACGGTTAAACTTTAACAACCCTTCCCCGCTGTCTCGAACGATTCGCACCGACGCGCGCGCTCAACGATGCACGATCTCCGGCGTTTACTAACTTATCTCAAGCCACACTGGGGAAAGTTCACCCTCGCGACGTTCGCAATGCTCGCCGGGGCGGTCTTGCAGAGCGCAATCGGCGCGCTCATCGTGCCGATCTTCGATCAAGCCTTCAGGCGTGGCGGCGAGACGGAGCGTACCAAGACCCTTTTTGATTTACAACACTTCATCCCCGAATCGAGTTTCGACGCGTGGCGCACCATCGCCATCCTGCTCATCGTCTTTACGCTCGCCAAAGGTGTGGCCGAATATTTTTCCACCTACCTGATGGCGCGCATCGGGCAGGAATCAGTCCTCAAACTAAGACAGGACTTATACGCGCACCTGCTCACGCAATCAGCCGACTTTTTTGAACGCCATCGCACCAACTATCTCGTCTCGCGCCTCGTCTCTTCGGCGGCGGCCATCGAAGCCGCCGTTACGGGGACGCTCCGCGACATGCTGCGCGAGAGTTTCACCCTCATCGCCTTCCTGTCCGCTTCCTTTTATTACTCTTGGCGGCTGACGCTCGGCTCGCTCCTGATCGCGCCCATCATCGGCGTGCTGACGGCGAAGTTCGGTAAGAACCTGCGCAACCTCGCGCGCGAGACTTATGAAGGCAGCCAACGTCTCGTAGACACGGCGCAGGAATCGCTCGCCAATCATCATATCGTCAAAGCCTACCGGGGCGAAGAACGCGAGCAGAAGCGTTTTACCGAGGTCGCGCGCCAGATCGTGGGCGCGAATCTGCGCTCGGCACGCATCAACGGCTTCGCCCCGCCGATGATCGAACTAATCGGCGTCATCGCCGTCGCCATCCTGCTCTACTTCGGTCGGCGCGAGATCATGGCGGGCAACATGAACCCGGCGCAGTTTCTCACGTTTCTCTTCTTCCTCTTCTCCAGCTACGACCCGATGCGCAAACTCTCGCGCCTGCAAAACGCGATGGAGGTTGCTCTGGCCGCCGCGCGCCACGTCTGGGAAGTGTTGGACGAAAACAGGGAGACCGTCGAACGCGCCGATGCCGTCGAGTTGAAACCGCTGCGCGACGCCATCGAACTGCGCGACGTGTCTTTCGAGTATGCCAACAGCGAGGAACGCACGGTGCTGCGCTCCGTCAACCTGCGCATCCCGGCGGGGCAGATGGTCGCGCTCGTCGGCGAATCGGGCGGCGGCAAGTCCACGCTCACCAAGCTCGTCCCGCGCTTCCACGACCCCACGTCGGGCGCGGTGCTCTGGGACGGCACGG
>DASPJG010000720.1:0-7422 GCA_035628755.1 Pyrinomonadaceae bacterium | reverse complement strand
TGGTTCTCCGCGCGCGCGTGCTCTTCGATGATCGGCTGCCGCTCGCTCAGGCTGAAGCGATGCCCGGCGGGCAGGACGTGGAGTTTGACGTTGTAGAGCGCAAGCCCCTCACCCTTCTCAAGGTCGGGGACATTCGTGTAGGTCAGCCCGCCCGCGTCAATAACCGTCACCGCGCCTTCGCCGATCACTTCAAACGTGCCGTCTCGCACGACGAGCGCGGTGTTTTCGTCAATGCCGATGCCGAGATCGTGCGGGTACTGCGCGACCGCCGAGATGAGACGCCCGTGGCGTCCGCGCTGCGAGAAATGAGTGTCGATCATGCCGCCGAGCATAAACTCGACGCCCGGCCCCAGTTGCAGATTTTCGAGGCGCGGATTTTCTTCCCCGCTCCCTCTCACGAACATCGAGTTGGACATCATCGCCGCGCCCGCGCTCGTGCCGCCGATGATCACGCCCCGCTCGTACAATTGATGGAGCAGCAGATCCATCTCGCTCCCGCCGATGAGCGACGTGACGTGCAGTTGATCGCCGCCGGTGAAAAAGATGCCCGTGGCCTGTTCAAGCACGGCCAGCCGTTTCTTGTCGGAAGCCTCGCTGCGCGCCGACACGTCCACGACGCGCACGCTTTGCGCGCCGAGCCGCCGGAAAACTTTCCGGTACTCGGCGCCGAGTTCTTCCGGTTCGTCCGTTGCGACCGTCATCACCACGAGACGCGCCTTGCGCCCGCCCGCGAGGCGGACGAACTCCGCGAGAACCGTGCAGTCGCCCTCTTTATCTTCGCCGCCGCCAATGACGAACAGCAGCCCTTTCGGATGCGCCAGCTTCATCAGGAACCTCAATCACCGTGCCGTTTTATTGTCAAAAAGAAGGGTGCGTCCCGCTGTTGTGCAGAACATCACCCTTCAACCCGCCCCTTGCTCGTTCCGCAGCCACACCGGATGCCGAAGGCTCGATGCGCCGCTAGTTTTCAGCGACCATGAATTGCGCCGGCTGAAAAATCCCCCATTGAATAATTCAAACGCGCCGGCTTGTCGCCCGCGCATGAAGTTGCAAACAAACTCTACGTCACCCGGCCAGAAGGGGAGACCTTTCGCCGGTAAACACCTGAAACAGATTATTCAACAGGGAACGTGGAAAATTATAAGAAGGCACGGCGCGATGGTCTGTACGTTGCCGAACAGATTTTTATGCGCCCGCGCTTCATTTCTTTGGCGATTTCGTCTCAGGCTTTTTCCGGCAGCCACACGTCAACCGCGAGTGATTCCGCGTAATGAACGAGCGGCTTGCCTTTCAGCCTGGGCAGGTAATCCGACTCGTCTATGTCCGAAGCGTAGGAAACGAGCGCGGCCTGCCTGAGCGGCCACGGGCGGTGGTGGATGCGCGCACGGTAGATGCTCTCGCCGGAGGCGGAGTAGAGGCAGTAACGCTCGGTGAGGAAAAATTCCAGAGTGCCCGGTTCGGCTTCGGGCAGTTCCTTGCCGATCTCCCACGACGCGTCGAATCGGGCGGGTCGTTGGGCGTCGGTGCGGCGCAGTTGATAGTGGATGGTGTCGTGCTCCTGCCGGAGATCAATGTCGGCATTGAAGTAGGGCAGGAAGTAGAAGGTGCGCGCGCCGAAGACGGTCATCGAACTGTTGGTGTTGAGCGAGAAGAACCAGACGCCGGGCACGCCTCGATAGAGCACGTAAGTGCGCACGTTCAACTCGTGAAAATCGCTGAGGTAGGGCATGGGCGGGGTGAAGCTGAGCCGCACGTCCCACAAAGTGAACGGCGTGATGCCGACCCACGCTTCGCCGTCGAAGGTGTCAATCGTGAGTTGCGGCGGGATGAGCGGGCGCAGGCGTTCGGCGGAGAGCGGCCAGTGCATGAAAAGCAGCTTGCCCCAGTGGTGTTCCATCAACGGCAACTCCGCCGGACGCTGGCGGATCGTCTCGCGGTCGATGCCGTCGTCAATCACTTTCTTGCGACCCACGGCGCGCGTCGTGCCGGAAGTTTTACTGAGCGCGGTTTTACTGCTCGCGCTCTTATTGTTCCCACTTTTGCGGCTTACGCCCGCCTTACGGGCAGGGCTTTTTTTCCCGGCTACTTTCTTCGCGCCGCCAGCCGCTTTGCCGTCGCCGTTTGCTCGCCCCTCGTCCTTATTGTCGCTCATCGTTTCTCCCCGGCAGGTCGTCTGCCTGATGCTAACAGGTTCTTTGTGCGTTGATTCCCGCCCATCTTAATTGAATCAAAAACGAACCTCCACACATTTCCTTGACCTCCGGGCGCGACTTGGGTAGGATTCCACGCCTTTGAAAGTGTCCTCGCTTTTTGACTGTCTCTGACCGAAGGCCGGTTTCCCTGTCCTTCTTCGACCATAGTAGGAGAATTTTCATGCGCCGCACCTCTGCATTTTCACTCTTACGAACTTCAGCCGCACTGTTCGTTCTATCCATCATCACCATCGCCGCAGCCGTTACCGCCTCCACAACGCCGGCCTTCGAATCCGGCGGCCCCGAGTTCGTCACGGTTTACGCCGACGACTGCGCCACCCCCAAAACGATCTTCAACCCCGGCGAGATCGTCTGCGCTCAGGCCGGTAACTTCCCGGTACAGACCGATTGGGGCTTTCGCTACCGCCGCTTCTCATGGGTCGCGCCCAACCGCGAAATCATGGATCAAACCAACGTCAAGGCCGACCCGCAGTTTGACCGCTTCGCGATCCCCAGCAGCGGAAGCGTCGGCACGTGGTATGTGACGACGCTTGATGTCGAATCCTCCCGCTACGCCAACGGGAAGTTCATCGTGCGCAACCCGTTCACGCGGATAACCGACCTCGTGGCCTTAAAGGACGGGCCCTCGACGGTCTACGCCGGACAGCGCGTCGAGTTCGTGCTGACGATAACCAACCCGGGGCCGGACACAGCCGAAGGGGTCGAGTTCGTCACCGAAGTGCCCTCCAATATGCTCTTTGTCGCGTTGAAGCAGGAGTCGGGGCCGTTCTTCGAGTGCAAGATGCCTCTGCGCGGCGAGACCGGCAGAATCTACTGCATCACGAAGGGCATGAGGCTGGAGGAGACGGCCAGATTCTATGCCTACTATGATGTTAGCCGCGAGGCCAAAGAGGGATCGACTTGTACCGCCTCAACGCAGGTCATGAGCAACACGGAAGAGTTGAATAAAGAGGACAACTTCAAGGTGACCGAAGCGCAGGTGGTGCTGGAAAATCCGCCGGACGGTGGCGAGCCGCCGCCCGACAGCGAATAACGAAAGCCTACAAGGCAGAATTGAAAGCGGAGCGGCGGGAGACTCATCTTCCCGCCGCTCCGCTTTTCAGCTTCCCTTTCAAACCGACCCCGCCCCGTCTTTACCTGCCTTCGAGTTCGCGCAACGCCCCGGCCAGAGTTTGCCCGCCGCCGAGCACCGGCTTGAACAGATCGCCCTTGCGCGACAGGCGCGCCGGAATGTTCTTGATGTTGAAATCCTGCGGGTGAATCTTTTTGCGCCTCACCTCATCCCAGGAGAGCGGCGCGGAGACGGGCGCGCCCGGTCGCGGGCGCACCGAGTAGGGCGCGACAACCGATTTGCCCCGCGCGTTCTGCATGTGGTCAATATAGATGCGCGCGCGTTTGCGTTTCTTCAGAGAGCGTTCGACGGTGGCGACCTCCGGGTTGTCGCCGACGACGCGTTCGGCCACGAGCTCGGCGAACCGCGCCGCCTCCGCATACTCGTGCTCGGCTTTGATAGGCACGTAGACGTGCAGCCCGCGCGAGCCGGAAGTTTTCACATACGACTCAAGCCCCAGACCTTTCAGAATCTCCCGTGTGCTCAAAGCCACGTCGCAGACGATGGTGAAGTCCACGTTTTCGGGGTCGAGATCGAAGACGACCCAATCGGGGCGATCCAGTTGCTCCACGCGAGAATGCCACGGGTGACGCTCTATCGCGCCGAGGTTCGCCATGTACACGAGCGTCGCCCGGTCGCCGCCGACGATGTAATCAACCTCGTGCCCTTCCTCGACATCAATCGCGGCGGTCTCGACGAACTCCGGTGCTTCGTTCACGTCGTGCTGGTGAAAGGATTTGCCGCCGATTCCCGCCGGGTAACGCTTCATGATCAGCGGGCGACCCTCAAGATAGGGTGAAAGATGCGGGGCGATGCGGTAGTAGTACGCGGCAAGGTCGCCCTTCGTGTAGCCATCGTCAGGCCAGTAAACTTTGTCGAGGTTCGTGAGCGCGACGACCGCGCCGTCAATCTCGGCGTTGACGTTGCCGCTCAGTTTCCGCCGCGCGAAAACTTTTCGCGCCGGAAGCGTCTCGACATCTTCCGGCGGCGCGATGCGCCTGACGGGCTTGTGCTCTGCCGCCGCCGCGGCGCGCTTCTGCTTCTTACCGCCCTGCTCGCGCAGCCATTGCGCGCCCCGCTCGTCTTCCGGTTGGCGCAGTTCTAGTTCCCAACCCGGCTCGGCGAATTCGTCTTGGCTTTTGATGAGCAGCCACTGTCCTTTCCAGTGCCCCATCCGCACGAGGCTGAATTCGCCGCGCAGCTTTTCTCCACGCAGGTGAAACTTCAAACGCCCCGCCTCATACTGTTCGAGCGCGCTCCGCTCGCCGACGAGTTCGTATGTGCCGCCGTCCCATTTCATGTGTTCGCCCGCCCCGTAGTTCCCTTCCGGGATGCGCCCTTCAAACTTCAAATACTCCACGGGGTGGTCTTCAGTCGGCACGGCCAGACGCTTCTCCGCCGGGTCGAGCGACGGCCCGCGCGGGATTGACCACGACTTGAGCACGCCGCCCATCTCCAGTCGAAAGTCGAAATGCAGTTTCTCCGCGTGGTGCTCCTGCACGACGAACCGGCGCAAGTTTCGCTTCGACACCTTCCCCTTCGGTTCAGGCGTCCGCCGGAAGTCGCGCTTCCGTTGATAAACTTCCAGCCCCATTTTTTTCACCTGCTCAAGTTTCCGCACCCGCAGCCACGCGCGCAATTGCAGTTTCGACTCTGCCGGATGCTAATGTGGTCAGGGCGGTTTAGAATGGACGGTATTCTACACGACCATCTACGTGATTGGCCGGAGAGTTTATATTTTTCCGCTTCATTTTTCCGACATGGGGAACAGATGGGACACGCAATACTTCTCGGCGACTCGATCTTCGATAACGCGGCCTACGTCGGCGCAAGCGACCCGGACGTGGTGCGGCAGACTCAGGAACAACTGCCGCGCGGCTGGCAGGCCACTCTGCTCGCGGTTGACGGCAGCGTGATTCGCGGCGTCCGCGCGCAGGCGGAGAAGATTCCTGCCGACGCCAGCCATCTCGTCCTAAGCGTCGGCGGCAACGACGCGCTCGGCCAAGTCCGCCTGCTCGAAGCCCCCGCCCGCTCGATGGCCGAAGCCCTCACCATGCTCGCGCGCACCGGAGACGATTTCGAGCGCGAATACCAATTGATGCTCGATGCCCTGCTCGCACGACGCCTGCCCACAGCCCTCTGCACGATCTACAACCCGCGCTTCGCCGACCCGCAGATGCAAAAATTAGCTGTCACCGCTCTCTGCATCTTCAACGACGCGATCACCCGCGCGGCTTTTGCGCGCGGCCTCCCACTGCTAGACCTCCGCTTGATCTGCGACGACGAACGCGACTACGCCAATCCGATTGAGCCGTCCGCGCGCGGCGGCGCGAAGATCGCCGCCGCCATCAAACGCGCCGTCACCGAACACGACTTCTCACGCGGGCGCACCGAAGTGTTCGTTTGAACGCGCCCCGCGTCGTGGCCGGTCGTACCCGCTTGACCTTTGGCGGGCGGCGTCCCTACAATTCACGCGTTCCCAGCAGCCCCCATTTTAAATCGTCAGTAATATTAAATCCGGGAGATCACTATGCCAGCCAAAGTCAACACGGGCACGCAAGACACGCTCTACAACTTGCTCAGCATCATTTATCACGCCCTGCAAGGCGCGGAAACTTACGAGAAGTACATCACCGACGCCGAAGAGAGCGGCGACATGGAACTCGCGCAGTTCTTCCGCGACGTGCGCGATCACAACACGAAGCGCGCCGAACGCGGCAAGCAACTGCTCGCGGCGCGGCTCGGAGAAGATCAGGCGCAAGGCCAGTCTGCCTGACAAGCCCGCGACTCATCCGTCTGACAGAGAGTTGTCAGGCGCGCTCACATACACGCGAAGGCCGCGTGCGAGCGATGCGAGATTTCCGTCAAGTGACGGAGCCTCGCGTTGCCCGCACGCGGCCTTTGTCCTTTCACTCCGCGCGCCGTTTCGGCGGCGACCGCTCAATATTTCGGCACAGACGGGTCAACGTCGTTCGACCAAGCCGTGATGCCGCCCTTGAGATTCATGAGCCGCCCCGCGAAGCCCGCGCGGGTCAGAGCCTCAATGGCCTTCGCGCTGCGCCCGCCGAGTTTGCAATGCACGATTGTCTCGCGGCCTGCGTCGATCTCGCCCATGCGGCTGACGACCTGACCGAGCGGGATCAGTTTCGATCCTTCGAGCCGCGCCGTCTCATACTCGTTCGGCTCGCGCACGTCTATGATCTGTAGGTCGTCTCCCCTGTCCAGACGTTCCTTGAGTTCCCTCGCAGTGATCTCTTCCATATGCTGTTTGACCTCCACGCAAACTGTGTCAAATCGGATTCCGTCCAAACTAAGGCTCGACCAACGTGCGCTTGGCGAAATACCAGTCTGTCACGTCGTACTCGGATTGCAGACGCTTCTCGGCGTCGGCGATGGTCTGCGGCGGCGGCACGATCACCTGCTCGCCGGGCTTCCAGTTGGCGGGCGTGGCGCAGGCGTTGGCGTCTGCGGTCTGGAGGCCGTCAATGGCGCGCAGGATTTCGTCTATGTTGCGCCCGAGCGTCATCGGGTAATAGATGAGCGCGCGGATGATGCCTTTGTCGTCAATGACGAAGACGGCGCGGACGGTGGCCGTCTCGGACGCCGCAGGGTGAATCAACCCGTACTTCTGCGCGACCTTCGTGTCGAGGTCGGCGATCACGGGGAAGTCTATCTTCACGTCGGGGAAATGCGACTCGATGCTCCTGATCCAAGCGATGTGCGCGGGAATCGAATCCACGGAGAGCCCGACGAGTTTGACGCCGCGTTTTTTGAATTCGTCGGCGCGGCGCGCAAATTCGATGAACTCTGTGGAACAGACCGGCGTGAAATCAGCCGGGTGCGAAAACAGCACCACCCAACTGCCTTTGAAGTCCGCGAGTTTCAGCATGCCCTGCGTGGACTTCGCTTCAAAGTCGGGAGCCGGTTCGTTGATGCGCGGGAGCGACGGGGTCGCCTGAGCGGCGGCGGCCGCCGCTCGGCGAGCGCGGTCTGGCCCCCTGCGCGTCCAAGCCTCGACCATCGGCCAGTTCCCGCGCGGGCGCCCCGGCGCGACCCTCGCGACTACACTGCCCGCGGTATCCCGACGTCCAGGCGGCC
>DASPJG010000719.1:0-6641 GCA_035628755.1 Pyrinomonadaceae bacterium | reverse complement strand
GTGCTGGCGCGCCCCGCGACCGTCTCCTACCGTGCGAGCAAATTTTACAGGCGCAACAGAGTTTCCGTGTGGGCGGCGGCGTTGATTTTGATCAGCCTCTTCGCGGGCATCGCCGTCGCCGTTTCACAGGCGGACGCCGCCAGAGCGCAGGCGCGCATCGCAGCGGAAGCGCAGCGTCAGGCCGAACTCGAAACCGCGCGGGCAAAGGCGGAAAAACAGAAGGCCGAACGGACGAGCCGCTTCATGCAGAGTTTTCTCGAATACGCCAACCCGCATTGGTATGGCCGGGGCAATGGCCGGATGGATGTCACCGTGCGCGAAGCGATTGACGACGCCGCCGCGCGCATCGACACGGAACTTGCCGACGAGCCGGAAGTGCGCGCCGATCTCCACTACAGTATCGGCGAAATCTACAGGGTCTCCGGCGATACCAAGACCGCGCACATGCACTTTCGCCAATCACTCGCTCTGTACCGTCAAGTCCACGGCGAAGAACACCCGAAAGTGGCGCGCGGGATGTATTACGTTTCGCTCGGGATAGAACTGTCGGGAGCGAGCGCGGAGGAGGCCGCACAACTCTTGCGGCAAGGCATTGCCGTTCTGCGCCGCGTCGAGCCGGGCAACGTCAACTTGCCTTACATGCTGCAATCTTTAGCCGGTCAGCAAATGTTCCGCGCGGAGCAGGACGGAGACGAAAGTCGCCTCGCGGAAGCCGAAAGCCTGATTCTGGAATCGAAAAGTCTGTTCATCCCTCATTATGGCGAAGACCACGTCGCAACCGTCACCGTCAGCGTTCAACAGGCCGAACTCGCGCGCCTACGCGGCGACCTCAAGCGTGAGGAACAGCTCAGGGAAGAAATCAACAGGAGATTGGAGCGAATTGAAGGGCGATACCACTATGTGATGTCGTTGGCCGGTTTGGCTCAAGTCAAACTCGCGCTCGGCAAACGGGCGGAAGCCGAAACTCTCTTCGCACAAGCCTTGAAGCTGGCTCACAGTCTATGGAGAGCGGACGACGTTCGGCTGGCGCGTCTGGTTAAGTACATCAGCACGTCGCGCGCGGCGGCGCGCAAATACAACCAACCCCAGCCATGAGAGCCGACCGCTCTGTAAAGCCGCTTCACACCGCTTGTTTGCGAGCCTCAGACGGGGCGCACGAGCCTGAACCCGCAACGCCCGTCAATAAGCCCGCTCGACGGCATTCTCATGGCCGACATGCACCAGACCCATTCCTCATCTTGCCACGGCCAGAAAAGCGCGCCGCCCCCTCGGATGACATAACTTCCTTCAACTAGCGGAGCTTCATCTTCGTAATTGACACGGTATCTGTCCTCACACCACTCGCCCGTAAACAATCCATAGAGTCCGAAGCCGTTGGCCAAGAGTTCGCCTGCATCGGAAAAATCCGAAGGCAGCCATTTATCCAAATCCGTATCGGGAGGTACGGTGTCGCCCCAGGTGAAGAGGGTTTGAGTTCCGGCGCGGCAGGCATATTCCCACTGCTGCTCGGAGGGCAATTGGCAGCCAACGCGCTCAACAACCTGTTCGGCCTCTTCTCGCGTGAGGAAGGCAGCCGCCGCAGGCATCTCTTCGCCGGTGCTGTCTAGTTTCACGAACCGACCCGCCAGTTCGTTTAAAACAGGAAGACGCGACATCAGGAAGGGTTCGACTTTAATCCTTCGCACAGGCCTCATTTCGTCAACGTCCGCCTGAATAGGATCGCAGAGTTGGAGGGCGGCCTCCTCCTCCGTTTCGCTGAATCCCATCTCAAATTCGCCGCCGGGAATATATTTAAATTCCATTCCCGTAGCCGTGTGGAGGAGGGTGGGCAAAACATCCGTGCCCGTGGATGCAGGCGCAAATTGATCGTCCAAGCCCCCGGCCAGAGTTCTGCCAAACTCGTCGCGCTCGGATGCGCTCATCTGCAAAAAATCTTCGTAGCGTGCTTTCATCATCAACCTCGCGGAAGAGATACGTCCCGGCCTTGCAACCACGCCTGAGCGTTCAGCCGGTCGCTCTTAACTTCTATAGCATGAGAACAGTGGCACGCCCGCTTCCGAGCGTGCCACTACTCATATCAGACATCATGCGCGTTGACTACTTCTGCTTAACGTAAGTCCAGATTTTGTCAACGCCGAGTTGCCGGTAGATGATCTTGAGATCAAACTCGTTGGCGTACTGCTGCATCGCCCAGTTGCAGCCACGAGGCCCCATGCACGGCGGTTTCGTCCCCCTGATGGTGATGATGGCGGACTGCGTCGCTCTGCTGCGGAACATCTCCATGATCTTCCGCTCGGTGTGAACCAGCAATTGCTCCGGCCACGTCAAACGCCTGCCGGGCTTGGTTCCGCCGCTGCGAATCCGACCGCTGGCAACGATGCGCCCGTTGCTTTCGCGGAGTTCATAATCGGCGACGTGGCCTCTCTTGCTCGCCATCCACATCGCGCCGCCGATGCCGATAAACTGACCGACGGGCACGAGCGCGGCGCCGATTATTCTGGTTTCATGCAGGATGAGACCCGCCTCAGCGACGAGCACCGCGCTTCCGCCGCTGACGCCGGATATCGCGAATCCCCCTGCGCCGGTAGCAGGCCCTATTCCTGTAAAAGAGAGCGCCAGACCGACGAGACTCAGGCCGAAATCTGCAAGGTGGATCAACTTCTCCACGCCCGAATCGGCATTGAAGTAATTGTGCACGCTGCGAACTATGCCGATGGCGTTCATGAGCGCGCCCATGATGGTCAGCCCTAGCCATGCTTGTTGCAGCGTGGTCATGTTGCCGCTCGGGTCAAGCTTGTTGGCCGGGTCGGCTTCGGCGTAGAGATACTTATGCAGCGAGGCCGGATCGAACTGCGTCCCCTCGTAAGTATCCAGTGTCCAGAACCGGCCAGACGCCGGATTCATGTACCTCGCTCTCAGGTAGTAGAAGCCGACGTTGGCGTCGAACTGCTCGCCTGCGTAGAGGTAGTCGTTCGGCGTGGAGCCGGTGCGGGCAATGAGGTTGCCGAAGGCGTCGTAGGCGTAGGTGTCCGTGACCTGACCGTTCGAGTCTGTCAGGTAACGCACCGAGCCGTGGCCGTCGTAGCCGTAGAAACTGGCCTGCCACACGCCATTGATGCGCTGGCGTTGGCTGATGAGGTCGTGGCCGTAGGTGTACTGTCGCGTAACGCTGTCGCCGATGAGTTCTTCGACGACCTGCGCATATCGCGTGTGGTTGTTCGTGTCCACCAGATAGCGAGTGGTCACGCCCCCGACGGTCTTTGCGACGCGGTTGCCGTCGCCGTCGTAGGCATAGCGAACCAGACCGTTGTTCACTTGAATCAACTGGTCTTCGGAGTCGTAGGCGTAGGTCACGCCGTTCGACCCTATCGTGTTGCCGTTGGCGTCATAGATGTCACTTTCGAGTTGGTCGTTAGCATTGAAGGTCGAGGTGCTTGACGAGACGCCGGGCACGGTGGAGACGCGGCTCAGCCGATTGCCCACTGCATCGTAAGCGTAGGTTAATTGCCCTGCGGTCTGAGCATCACCACCACTGATGCGCTCTTCCGTCAGCCGGTAGAGTTCGTCATAGGTGTAATTGACGGTGCGACCGCTCTGTTCGGTGACGGAGAGGCGATTGCCCGCAGGCCCGAGCAGGTAAGCGTAGCTGGCGAGCGTCGTGCCGCTGAGCGTTGCGTCCAGATTCGTCAGGCGGTTGAGGGCGTCATAGGTGTAAGACGTCCGCACCTGATTCTGGTAGGCGAGGCTCTGAAGGTTGCCGTTCGGGTCGTAGGCGTAGGCGGTGCTGCCTCCGAGCCGGTTATCGGTGACGGTGGTCAGCCGGTTGAGGTTGTCGTAGGCATAGTTGATGCTGACCCCCTCGGAATTCGAGGAACGCAGGGTCAGCGTGTTCCCGGCGGCGTCGTAAGTGTAGCTGAGCGTGCCTTGCGGGGTTTGTTTCGAGAGCAGGCGGTCTTGCGCGTCATAGACGTAGGTGGTGACGCCGGTGGCATCCGTCATGCTCGCGCGCTGCCCGGAAGGCGTGTAGGCGTACAAGATTGCCGGTTCGCCCGAAGCCGGATCGGGCGTCTTGCTCAACAACTGGTTCATCTCGTCGTAAGCGTAAGTCGTCTTCCGACCGAGAAAGTTTGTGTGGCTGATCAGGTTGCCGATGACATCGTAGGTATATGTTTCAGACATCCCGAGCGGCAGCGTGCGCTTTGTGCGCCGCCCCATCCGGTCGTACTCATACCTCGTGACATGGTTGTTGGCGTCGGTCTGCGTCAGCAGATTGCCGAGTTCGTCGTAGGTGTAAGTTGTGGTTCCACCGCGAGGGTCGGTAATCTTCGTCGGCTTGCCGTTCTCGTTATACTCGTAGCGCATGGTGCGCCCAGCCTGATCCGTCTTCGAGATGACTTGCCCCATCTCGTCGTAGGTGGCCGCCACAGAAGTGCCGTCGGCGAACAGGGTGCGGATGAGACGGTTGTTGGCGTCATACTCGAAGTTGATGACTTGGCCGCGGGCGTCCGTTAGCGACTTCTGGTTGCCGTTCGCGTCGTAGACGAACGTGGTCACGTTATTAAGCGCGTTTGTGACTTTGGTTCGCCTGCCCGCCGCGTCGTATTCGTAGCGCGTAGACTGGCCGTTCTCGTCCGTGACGGCCTCGATCCTGCCGAGCGCGTCGTAAGTGGTCGCCGTGAAAGTCGAATCGGGGTGAGTGGTTCTTTCCAGACGACCAAGCGAGTTGTACAGGTAAAGGGTGGTGCGTCCGGCGCGGTCAATAGACTTGGTGCGGCGGCCTTCGGCATCGTGTTCCACCGTTTCCGTCTTGCCGTCGGGATGGACGATGCGCGTGAGCCGCCCCATGTCGTCATACTCGTTGACCGTCCGCAGCCCCAGTTCGTCTGTCGTGCTCGTCGGGTTACCGATGCTGTCGTAAGCCGTCCGCACGGTCGTGCCGTTCGGATTGACGACTTCGATCTGCCGGTTCATCCGGTCGTACTTGTAAGTGGTGATGAGCGTCTCGCTCTGGCCTCCGGTGGTGCGCGTCACCGATTCGGTCAGGCGATTGTTGTTGGCATCATAGGTGTACGTCGAGACAGTCCCGACCCAGTCCACTTTTCGAATGACATTGCCTGAGGCGTCATATTCGATGGTGGACGTGTTGCCCCGCGCGTCTGTGAAGGAAGTGGGACGCCCGTTGGCGTTGTTGGTTATCGAGGTGGACTTGCCGGAGGGGTCTGTGATCGAAGTCACGTTCCCTCTGTCGTCGTGACCGTAAGAGGTCACGAGCCCCTTTGGATCGGTGATCGTCAACACGTCCCGGCGGTTGTTATAGGTGTAGCGTGTGACGTTGCCGAGCGGGTCGGTTTCGCTCAGCTTGTTGTCCTGCGAGTCGTAAGTGTACGTCCGGGTCTGGCCGAGGGCGTTGGTTTCCGTCAGGACGTTGTGGTTCGCGTCGAAAGTCCGCCGGGTGACGTTGCCCTGCGAGTCCACGATGCGTATCACGTTGCCTTGCGCGTCGTATTCGCTAATCGTGGCGAAGCCAAGCCGGTCAGTGACCACTGACTGGCGCGCGTTCATTTCGTGCGAGAAGGTGACGGCTTTGCCGTGCGCATCAATTTGCCGCACGAGGCGACCTGCGTCGTCGTACTCGTTGCGTAGGGGCTGTTTGCCGCGCGGGTCTTGAATGGCGAGCAGCCCGTGCGTGTTGTTGTAGGTAAAGGTGGTGGTGTTGTTCTCGCGGTCGGTGAAGCTGACGAGATCGCCGCTGGCATTGTAGGCGTAGGTTAAAGCGTTGTTGGCCGGGTCGGTGATGCGTGTGATGCGACCCAGAGCATCGCGTGTGAAGAGGATGCTCTTGCCGCTGGAATGCGTGATGCCATTGGCGTTGACGGTCAGGACATTGCCATTGGTGTCGGTGACGCTGCGGACGCCGAGGTTCTGGTCAATAACGAAGACCGTGCCATCCTCGTCAGTGAGACGATAGACGGACGGGTCGTATAGCTCCAGACTGTCGAACTTTCTCAACTCGGCGGAGCCGGGCACGTCGCCAAAGACCAGAACGTCATTGTCACCTACGCCCGCCAGAGAGCCGCGTGTGCCGGGCATCGGCACGAACCTCACCGTGGCCGACTGAATCGGGGTAAGGGCGGAGCACTGCGGAGTGGTGACGGCCTGAAACTTGTAAACATGGCCGTTGGGGAAAGTGACGGTGACGAAGTGCGGCTTCGCCGGTTGGAGGCAGTAAGTGGAGATGAAGCCGCCGCTTTGCGTCTGCTCCCAATCCGCGCCGAGAATGCCGCTCTCCTCAACGCGAATGTTTTTAATACCGAGAGTCCAGCCGAAGCCGAAATCCCCGCTACGTTTGTCGCGGCTGTCGTAAGTGCGCACGATCTGGATCGGAAGCCCGGAGACCGGCACGTTGAGATCGTCGAAAGAGACGCTGAAGTTACCGATCTTCTGCTGGCCGTTCACGATGAGATTGACGGAGGCGGCAGTGGTCTGCGAGGCCGAGTCGGTGGCGACAAGGCGCAGGTTATAGATGCCGTTGAGCAGGAGGGTTGGGTCGAAGACGCCGAGCAGGCCATTCGTGACCGCCGTGTTGCCGGAGGCAAGCGTCGTCCATACCGCCGCGTTGCTATCGCCGGAGGCGTATTCGA
>DASPJG010000718.1:0-3759 GCA_035628755.1 Pyrinomonadaceae bacterium | reverse complement strand
GCGCGTGTCGAAGCGTCGGGAAAGGGGAGATGCCGGCCCGTCTTGCGGACGGCTCGTGTCAGACGGGGACGGTGGCGGAACGAAAAAAACTGGCGAGTTTCAAAAAGCGGTCAAGCTCGACCGGCCCGGCGGCGAGTTCTTATCACCACCGCGGCGAAGATGATAAATCAATAACATTGTTAAATCAAGTAAAACTTTGTTCTTGCTTTCGGACAAATCAGCGGTTAAATTGCTTGATGGTGAGCTTGGACTTGGTAAAAGTTACAGGCTCAGACGGCTTTTGGCGGTCGCCGGACGCTTCGAGAGCCGTTCAGAATGCGTCGAGCCCGCTCGCCGGATTGACCGATCGGGCGATTATTCTGACCGCCTTAGTGCCGCGCCCGTCGGGCCGAAACGGTTTCCGGGCGCGGCAAACCCCCCAAAAACATCACACTCCTGAACACTTCGGCCGCGTGGCATTCAGTTTGTAACTAACAGCCCGCCTCCCCGCCTCGCGCGCGGCGAAATCCCCCCGAAAATTCGAGAGCGCGAAGCACACTCACCACCGAGTATGAGCACAGCAAAGAATCGTCTCAGCACGGCGCTGACAGTTCTGGTCGCGGCCACGGGCGCGGGGGCAGCGCTGTTTTCGCTCCTGCGTTTGTGGCAGAACGTCCCGCAGGCCGGCTGGCTACCCGTCCTCACGCTGACGCTCTGCGCCGCCGGGCTGGGCACGCAGGTTCGCGTCAAAATCCCTCGACTCGACGCTCACGTCACGCTCTCGGACGCGCTCGTCTTCCTCGCGCTCTTCGTCTTCGGGGGCGAGGCCGCCGTGCCCGTGGCGGCCGCCGCCGCAGTTTGCGACCGGCTGCACTTCACGCGAAATCTCTGGTCGCTGCTTTTCAGCGCCGCCTCGGCCGCAGCCTCGACCTTCATCGCGAGCCTCACGGTCAAAATCGCGTTCGGCGGCGCGGTCGATCTGCAAGGCCCCGTGACGCTGCTCGTCGGCGCGCTCCTCGTCGTCACGCTCGCGCAGTCGGCCGCGCGCTCTCTCGTGTTCACGGCCTGCGAGGGCGGGCGTGAAGGCGGCGCGGGACTGCTCCCTTCCTGGGGCCGCAACTTCTTCTGGACTTCGACCGCGTACTTCACGGCGGTCGCCGCCTCGACCTTCCTCGCGCGCCTCGCCGGCTTGGTGGGCTTCTACGCGACGCTCGGCTCGACGGCCGTCATCGCCGTCGCGCACGTCGGCGCGGGGCTGCGGCCGCGTAGGAGCGCCGCCGCCGGCGCGACGAAACCCGCGGCGGCGAGCGAGCCGAAAGCGAAAGAGTCGAAGGCCGACGCTGCGTCGCAGCAGAACGAGGGGCTGTTCCGCAGCGCCTTCGATCACGCGGCCATTGGGATGGCGCTCGTCTCGGCCAAGGGCCAGTGGCTTCAGGTCAACCGCTCGCTCTGCGAGATACTCGGCTACAACGAGGCCGAGATGCTCGCGACGACCTTCCAGAAGCTGACGCACCCGGACGACCTCGGAACCGCCCTCGCCAACATCAAGCAACTGATCAAGGGCAAGCTCCCCGTCTACCAGATGGAGAAGCGCTACCTGCACCGGCAGGGCCACGCCGTCTGGGTGCTGTGGAGCGTGTCGCCCGTGCGCGAGCGCGGCAGCCACGCCCTGCACCTCATCTTCCAGATTCAGGACATCACGGATCGCAAGCGCGCCGAAGAGCGACTCCTCCACGACGCCTTCCACGACGCGCTGACGGGGCTGCCGAACCGCTCGCTCTTCGTCGATCACCTCAAGCTCGCGATGGCGCGCATGCAGCGCAACCCCACGCAGATGTTCGCCGTCATCTTCCTCGACCTCGACCGCTTCAAGATCATCAACGACTCACTCGGCCACCTCATCGGCGATCAACTCCTCGTCGGCATCGCTCGAAGACTCGAAGCGTGTCTCCGGCCCGGAGACACGGTGGCGCGCGTCGGCGGCGACGAGTTCACGATCCTGCTCGAAGACATCCACGGCGCGTCCGAAGCCGTCTTGGTCGTCGAGCGATTGCAGCAGGAGTTGTCCGTGCCGTTCCACCTCGGCGGGCGCGAGGTGTTCACGACCGCCTCCATCGGCATCGCGCCGGGCACGGTCGAGTACGCGCAGCCGGAAGACGTGCTGCGCGACGCGGACACCGCCATGTACCGCGCGAAGTCGACGGGGAAGGCCCGCCACGAGGTCTTCGACAAGGAGATGCACACGGTCGCGATGAACCTCTTGCAGATGGAGACCGATCTGCGCGGGGCGATCGACCGCCAAGAATTCTTCATCCAGTACCAGCCCATCGTCGCGTTGGACGACTTCACCCTACGCGGCTTCGAGGCGCTGGTGCGCTGGCAGCACCCTACGCGCGGGCTGATCTCGCCGATGGACTTCATCCCCGTCGCCGAGGAGACGGGCCAGATCGTGATGATAGGTCAGTGGGCCTTGACGGAGGCGTGCCGGCAGATGAGCCGCTGGCAGCGGCGCTTCCCAAGCGATCCGCCGCTCTTCATCAGCGTCAACCTGTCGAGCCGCCAGTTCACGCAGCCCGACCTGACCGAGCAGGTGCGCCGCGTCCTCGCAGAGACGCGCCTCGACCCGCGCTGTTTGAAACTCGAAATCACCGAGTCGGTCGTCATGGAATCAATCGACAGCGCGACGGCGCTCTTGCGCCACCTGCGCGAACTCGGCGTGCAGCTCGCCATCGACGACTTCGGCACGGGCTACTCGTCGCTCTCCTACCTCCACCGCTTCCCGATTGACACGCTGAAAGTTGATCGCTCGTTCGTGATGCGGATGGTGGACAACAACGAGAACATCGAGATCGTCCGCACGATCCTGATGCTCGCCCAGAACCTCGGCATGGACGTGGTCGCCGAGGGCGTCGAGACGAAGGATCAGCTGGCGCTGCTCCGCAAGCTCGGCTGCGAGAACGGTCAGGGCTACTACTTCTCGCGCCCCGTCTCGGTGGGCGGCGCGGAGAAGATCATCGCGGAGACGAACGCAGCGCCCGCCGCCGCCGCGGGCAACGTCAAGCCGATGCGCCCGACGCTGGTGGCCTGATAAGGGGGAGACGGACGTGACCGAACGCAGGGGCGCAGAGCGCGTGCATGTGAGCATCGACGCCCGTTGGGAGGGCGTCGTCGCGCAGTGCGCCGGGACGATAGTTGACATCAGCGTGACGGGCTGCTTCATCCTCACGTCCGATCTGGTGGCGGAGGACGAGTTGATCCGTCTCGAAATACTGACGCCGACCGGCGGCTCGATCTACCTCTGGGGCGAGGTGGTCTACAAGCTTCAGGAGATGGGCTTCGCGCTGCGCTTCACCGGCATGGCCGACGCCGAGCGCGAGATGCTCGGCCTGCTCCTCGACTACGTGCGCTTCAACGAGGCCACCGTGGCCGCCTGAAACAAAACAGACGCGCGCCCGCGTTAGGCTGACGCGCGAGCGACAACGAACGAGCCGCGGCCGACGAACAGACCGCGCCGCACGTCGAATTACTAAACGACGCGCGGCGCGGCTTTTCTTCGCGCGCAAAGCCGCCTAAAAAAACCCGTCACCGAAGCCGGTGGTAAAAGTTCGTCATAAAGTTGACGCGCGCGCGCAGGATCGTTTATCTCTGTCGGTGCAGACGACGGCCGAACTCCCGATTGCCCGTCACAGTTTCGGACGAACGTGGAGGAGTTGCGCCGATGCGCCCCGTCGAGAACCCGCCCAACCCGTGGCTGCTCACGCACGTCGAGTGGATCGGCGA
>DASPJG010000717.1:0-5340 GCA_035628755.1 Pyrinomonadaceae bacterium | reverse complement strand
CCTCGCTCTCGGCCTTGACCGTGCCCCCGTGAATTTCCACGAGATGGCGGACGATGGAAAGACCGAGACCGAGACCGCCGTGCGCGCGCGTGATCGTGCCGTCGGCCTGCCGGAAGCGGTCGAAGACGTAGGGCAGAAACTCGCGGCTGATGCCCTGCCCCGAGTCCTTCACGGCGATCCGCACGTGCGAGTCGAGGTGGATCATACTGACCGTGACCTTGCCCCCGGCGGGCGTGAACTTGACGGCGTTCGCAAGCAGGTTCCACATCACCTGTTGGAGACGCGCCGGGTCGCCCCACACCGCCGCGAGGCCGCCGCCCGATCTTGTCTCCGTCTTGAGCGTGATGCCCTTGGTCGCCGCCGCCGGGCGCACCGAATCCAACGCCGCCTCGACAATGGAGTTGAGTTCGACGGGTCGCGCGTCGAGCGTGACCTTGCCCGTGATGATGCGCGAAACATCGAGAAGGTCTTCGATGATCTGCGTCTGCGCCAGCGCGTTGCGCTCGATGGTTTCAATGGCGCGCACCGTCGTCGGCTGATCGAAGTCGCCGGTGCGCAGCATGCTCGACCAGCCGACGATGGCCGTCAGCGGCGTGCGCAGTTCGTGCGAGACGGTGGCGAGAAATTCATCTTTGAGACGGTTGGCCGTTTCCGCCTCGGTGCGCAGGCGTTGCTCGGTCTCGTAGAGGCGGGCGCGTTCGAGCGCCTGCGCGCACTGCTGCGCGAGGGCGAGCATGAAAGCGCGGTCGTCCTCGCCGAAACTCTGCGGGCGCGGAAAGCTCAAGCCCATCGCGCCGATAGTGCGGCCTTTGACGGTGAGCGGGAGGGCGACGAGCGCATGGCTGCCCGTGACCGACGCGAGCGGGCCGAGCATCGGGTAGCGTTCCTTAGAGCCAGAGAGCGACTCGACGAGCACCGGCAGTCTTTCGCGCACGGCGTCTGCGAGCGGGACGCGCGATTCCAGCGCGAAATGTTTCCACCGTTCGACCACCTCCGGCGGGAATCCCACGGTCTCGACGATCTCCAATTCCGCGCCCGCTTCGCTGAGCAGCACCACCGTGCCCGCGTGCGCATTCAAGGAACTGATGCCCTGCTCGATGACAGCGGTGGCGACCTGTTGCGGCGTCAACGCCTGCGAGAGCGCGGTGGAGACGGCTTGCAGGCGCGCGAGGCGGTCGGAGGTGCGTTCGGCAGCCTCTCTCGTCTGCCGCTCCGCGCGGTAGAGCCGTGCGTTCTCGACGGCCAGAGCGGCGCGGCGCGCGAGGTCTTCGGCGCGGGCGAGGTCTTCCGCCGTGTGGTGGCGGCTCGTCTCCGCGTTGACGAACGTGACGACGCCGAGCACGCGTTCGCGCGCCTTGAGCGGCACGAGCATGACCGAGCGGAAGCCGATCTGCCGCATGATCTCCAAGTGCTTCTCGTCGCGCGCGCCTGCGACGAGCAACTCGTCCGTGATGTTCGGGTAGAACTCCGGCTCGCCTGTGCGCAGGACTCGATAGAGCCCCTGTGGGGCGGATGGGTCGGGCGGGTAGCGCTGGTAGATTTCGTGTGCCCACTTGATCTTGGCCGGGTCAATGTGCGTGACCACCAGACGGTGCAGCGTGCCTTCTTCATCCGCCATGTCAACGCCGCACCAATCGGCGAAGTGCGGGACGGCGAGACGGGCGACGGTCGCCAGCGTCGTCTCGTAGTCGAGCGAGGAGGAGAGCGCGGTGCTCGCCTCGGCGAGGAAATGCTCGTTGGCTTCCTGCCGCATGCGCTGGCTGACATCTATCGTTACGCCGCGCATCCCGACGGGGCGTCCCGTGTCTTCGAGGATGGCCGACGACTGCGCCTCCACCCAGACGGTTCGCCCGTCTTTCGCCACCCAGCGAAACCTGCTCGTGCCCACCTTGCCACTCGCGTAGATAGCCGCCGCCTCGCGCGCCGCGCGCTCGCGGTCTTCGGGATGGACGATGGAGAGCCAGAAGTTGGGCGTGGCGAGCCATTCTTCGACCGTGTAGCCGAGCATCGTCTCGACGTAGTCGCTGACGAAGTTGATGCGCTGGCTCGCCTCGTCCGGCTCGCCCCACGCTTCCCACACCACGCCCGGCACGTTGCCGACCATCGCCTGCAAGTGACGCCTCTGGGCTTCGAGCAGCGACGCGAGGCGCGTCTTTTCCGCCTCCGCACGCTTGCGCCGGGTCACGTCGCGCGCCACGCCCTCAACCGCGTCGGGCTGGCCGTCGAGGTAAGAAATTCTCGTGCTCACTTCGAGCGTCAGGCGGCGACCGTCCTTAGTCGCGATGTCGAGTTCGTACACGGTCGGGCCGGGGTCTTGCAGTTTGTGCTGCAACATCTGCTTCGCGCGCTCGAGGTGCTCAGGCACGACGACCTGTGAGATGTTCAGGCCGCCGAGAATCTCTTCGCGCGTGTAGCCCGTGATCTCCGCCCCGGCGCGATTGATCGAGAGATAGTTGCCCTGTAGATCGTGCGCGTAGATGATGTCGTTGGCGTTCTCCAGCAGGCTCCGGTAACGCTCCTCGCTGAGACGCAGAGACTCTTCGGCCTGTTTGCGGGCGGTGATGTCCGTGTCCGAGCCGGTCAGCCTGTAAGCCCTGCCCGTATCGTCTCTGAGCGCGACGCCCTGCGCGAGAAACCAGAGGTAACGACCGTCCTTGTGGCGGCGACGGACTTCAGCTTCATAGCGCGACGCTTCGCCCTGAACGTGCGCCTTCGTGGCCGCGATGGTCGGCTCTTTATCGTCCGGGTGGACGAGTTGACACCACGCGTCGAGATCGTTTTCCAGTTCGTCGTCGCTGTAGCCGAGCAGGGCTTTGAGGTTTGGCGACAAGTAGAGGTTGTTGGTTTCAAGGTCTAAGTCCCAGATGCCGACGCGCCCCGACTCGGCGGCGCGTTGGTAGCGCGATTCGCTTTCACGCAGAGACTCTTCGGCCTGCCTGCGCTCCGTGATGTTGCGCGCCACGCAGACGTGAAGGCCGGGCTGGACGTGCGCGCGCGAAGTCCACTCCAACTCCACAACGCTGCCGTCGGCGGCGCGCATCGGGAAGTTGCCGGAGAACGCTCCCGTCTGGCTCAGGGTGTGGAAAGCGCGGCGCGCGTCGGCGTTCCTTTCGGGCAGGATGTAGGTGCTGAAGTGCGCGCCGATCAGTTGCTCGCGCGACGATTTGAGGATGCGGCAGAGGCTCTCGTTGACGTCAACATAAAAGCCGTTTTCGTCCACCACCATGATGCCGTCGAGCGTCGTCTCGAAGAGCGCGCGATAACGCGCCTCGCTGTCGCGCAGGTTCTGTTCGGCCACGACGCGCGCCGTGATGTCTTCGTGCATCAGCACGACTTCGCGCACGCGCCCCGCCGCGTCCTTGATCGGGTAGGCGACGGCCTTCACCCAGAGAAGCGGCTCGCCATGACGCGTGAGGTGTGGGAGGGTCGCTTCCGGGTTGTAGCAAATCAGGGGCATCTCGACGGACTCCCCGGCGAAGGCGCGCAGGAGATAAGGCATGATGCCCTTCTCGACGAGTTGCGCGTCTTCGAGCATGTTGTAGCCTTCGAGTTGTTCCAGCGTGACGCCCCACAACTCTTCCCACGCGCGGTTGACCCGCAGCGTGCGCCCGTCAGGCGAGATGATCTGGATGCTGAACGGCGACTGCTCAAGGATGGCGCGGAAGCGGTCGTCGGTTGACGGCTCGATTGTACTGTCTTTATTCACCATGAGAATGCTGCAATAACCCCTGCTCGCAGGTGAAGTCTATCGGCCATGATCATCACCGGATAACCAGCCGTTACATTCTAGTCGAAGTTTGTAGATGGGGCTAGACGCGTCGCCGGAGGGCGTCCTGATGGTGAGATGCAGGTTGCGCGTTTCTATCTACGAGTTATGCTGAGTGGCTTTTCCCGTCACCTGTCACTACTTGATCCCGATCCACCCGCTCGCCGGGGCGAACCGCTTCGTCTCTGTCTCGACGGCGACGATGTACGCGCCCGCCGCGCCGACGCGACGGTTGGGGCCATAGGTGATCGGCGGCGTCAGCCCCGTGTCGTAGTCGTAGAGTCCTTCGAGCGCGGCGATAAACTTCTCGCGGCTCAGGTCGCGTCCCGCGCGCTTCAAGCCTTCGACCAGAAGTTGCGCCGAGACGTAGGCTGAAATCTGCGCGGCGACGTGGGCTTGCGGGAGCTTATATTTGGCGGCGAGCGCGCGTAATTGTTCCAGTGCGGCGGGCTTCACGTCCGACGGCACGCTCGGAAACGAGAGGAAAATCTTGCCTTTGAAAGCCTGCGACGCGTCGAGCAGGTCTTTGCCCGTCAGCGCGCCGGGCAGGTAGAGGGCGGGCGTCCAGTTCGCCTGCGCCGCCGCCGCCATCAAGGCGCGCGGGTCTTCGCCGCCGCTGACGAAGAAGACCATGTTGACGCCCTTCGCGCTCAAGTCCTGCACGACCGCCGCCGCGTTAAATTGCCCGCGCTCGTACTTCACAATGGCGGGCGCGCTCCACCCGGCTTTTTTTATCTGCTCCTCGACGGCTGCGGCCACGCCCGTGTTGAGTTCGTTCTCCTGATAGACGACGGCGGCGCGCGCGGACGCGGTCGTCTTCTCGTCGGCGTGCTTCTGCGAGGCGAACAGGACGAGCGCGCGCGCTTGATCGTCTATGCCGGAGAGCAGGTAAAAGACCTGCCGGTTGACGGCGGCAGTGACGGGCGGGTAGAGCGTGAAGGGAGCGACGAGCGGCACTTCCGACGTTTGCGCGAGCGTCGCAATCTCTTTGTCCGCCCCGGCAATGACCGCGCCGGAAAGCGCGAAGATTTGCTCGCCCGTGATCAGGCGTTCGACGTTCGCGCGGGTCGCCGCCGGGGTGTCGCCCGTCTCCGCCACTTTCAACTCGATCTTGCGATTGTAAATTCCGCCCTGACTGTTGACCTCTGCAAAGTAGGCCGCGACGACCGACTTGATCACCTGCCCCATCTCCGCGAGCGCGCCTTTCGCGGGCACGAGCATGCCGATGCGAATCTCTTTGTCGGTCACGCCCGGATCGCGATCCGTGCCGAGCCGCTTGAGATAAGCGATGAGATCGCTCATGTCCTCGCGCGTCATCTGGTAGCGCGGCATGATGTTGTGCAGGCGGTTGCCCGCCGGGTCGAGGCCGCGCGTGAGGGCGAGTTCGAGGGCGCGCTCGGTGTAGGGCGGGTGCTTGCGCCCGCTTGGATGCGTGACGCCGTAAGGCTTGGTGAGAGCCGCCCAGGTGAGGTTCGAGGGCGTGACGCCGCCTTCGGGTTTGCCCAGCCCGTCCGCGCCATGACAACCGGCGCAGGTCATCGCGCTGCCCGGCACTTCGAGCGACGCCTCGCCAA
>DASPJG010000716.1:0-4454 GCA_035628755.1 Pyrinomonadaceae bacterium | reverse complement strand
CTCGTCGCGGATTTCGTCGAGCGCGGCGACGAGACGGGCGATGTCCTCTGCGTCGTTGAAGAAATGCGTGGCGACGCGGATGCCCTCCGGTTTTTGCGTGACGGCGACGCCGCGCCCGGAGAGATGGCGTGCGACGCGCGCCGGGTCGCGCGCGGCGACGAGCGTCTCCGCCGAACGCTGCGCCTCGTCGCGCAGGGGCGAGAGCACGCGCCAACCGGCGGACGCAAGCTGCTCCGTCAACATGCGGTTGAGCGCGAGCGCGCGCCGCTCGATCTCAACCGCCCCGATCCGCAACAGGTAATCGGCTGCCGCGCCGAGCGAGAAGATTCCGGCGAAGTGCGGGCAGCCCAGTTCGGCGCGCGCCCCCGCATCTTCGCGCACCTGAAACTCGTCGTTCCGCATCGTGAAAGGGTTCTCCGCGCTCAGCCAGCCGATGGCGCGCGGGTGCGTCTTGTCCAGCAGCGCGCGGCTCAGGTAGACGAAGCCCGAACCGAAGCCGCCGAGCATCCACTTGTGCCCCGTCGAGCAGAGCGCGTCAATCTTCATGCGCTTCACGTCGATCTGAAAGACACCCGCCGACTGTGCCGCGTTGACGACGAAGGCGTGCGCGCCCTTAGCTGCGCCGATTTCGGCGAGCGGCGCGCGCAGCCCGTTCGAGTATTGCACGTGGCTCAGGCAGATCACGCCCGTGCGCTCGGTCATCGCCGCGCGAACGTCTTCGGCGGCGAGTTCCCCGCCCCGCGCCGCCAACAAATTGACGCGCACGCCCCGGTGCATCCACGGGATCGTCGAGACCGGAAACTCCAACTCGCACGAGATGACTTCGCCGCGCCCTTCGAGCGCGTCTACGATCAAATTCATCCCCGTCGAAGTGTTGATCGTGAAGGCGATTTCGTCCGGCTCTGCATTGACGAGCCGCGCGATGGACGCGCGCGCACGCTCGCGCCGTTCGAGCCAGTCGAACCAGTGCCGGTCGCCCGTCTCCAGCGTCTCGCGGTAAAACTCCGTCGCCGCCTCGTGCGCCGCGCGCGGCACAGGCCCCGCCCCCGCGCTGTTCAAATAAGCCAGCCGCTCCGTCACCGGAAAATCACGCCTTATCCGTTGCCAGTCAACTTCCTCAACCATTGAACCACGCTCCGTGTGACACTCTCACTTGACCGCCTTGCGGCGTCGGTCTATCTTCGCACGCGTCTTCTCTCCGCGTCGGAAAATTCAAGGAGTCTTTATATCATGCCAGTACAAACGCCCGCGCGCGACGCCGCGCCCGCGTGGACGATACCCGATTTTCTGGAAGCGCGCGACGGCGGCCACCTCCACATCAACGGCGTGGACGCGCTCCAACTGCTCCGCGAATACGGCTCGCCGCTCTACGTCTTCTCCGAGCCGCGCATCCGCGCCAATATCGAGCGTCTGCGGCGTGCCGCCGAAAGCGTGTCGCGCCCCGTCAAATTCTGCTACGCCTCGAAAGCCAACTCGAACATGGCCGTCCTCGTCGCGGTGCGCGACGCCGGGATCGACATCGAAGTCAACAGCGGCGGCGAGCTTTACAAAGCCCTGCGCGCCGGTTTCCGCCCCGATCAGATCATCTTCAACGGCACGAGCAAAACCGACGACGAACTCGACGATGCCGTGCGCGCCGGAATCTATTCGCTCAACGTGGATTCCGTCTACGAGATCGAACTCGTCGAGATGGCCGCGCGCCGCGTGGGCAAGCGCGCCAACATCACACTGCGGCTCGTGCCGGAGATCGGCACGCGCTCGCACATCGGCTTGCAGACCGCGCTCCTGACCTCGAAATTCGGCATCACTTCCGGGGAAGTGCCCGCCGCTTTCCGCCGCGCGCTCGCCAGCCCCGAACTCATCCGCGTCGGCGGCATACACATCCACGTCGGCTCGCAGACACCCGATGTCGAACCCTTCGCCGACGCCTTCAAGATGATGTGGGAGCACCTCGTCGCGCTCCACCGCGACACAGGCCACACGCTCGAACATATCAACCTCGGCGGCGGCATCCCCGTCAACTACCTGCGCGACCGCTCGCAGGCCGACGAGATGCCCGCAGCCGAACGCGACATGCTCGGCGCGAGCCTCGAACCGTCGGAAGTGCTCGCTGCCGCCCTGCGCGTCGCGCGCGAGTCGGCGCGCGCTGCTGATGCCGAGCACCTGTTGGATCGTCTCACGATCCTGCTCGAACCCGGTCGCAGCGTCATCTCCGACGCGGGGTTGGTGCTCACCACCGTGCGCAACATCAAGCGGCGTCCCGAAACGGGCGACATGTGGCTCTTGACGGACGCGGGCTTCAACCTGCTGCTCTCCATGACCACCTACAAATGGTACTACCATCTCATCTCGGCCTCGCGCGCCGACGCGCCGCACGACACGAGCTATAAAGTCGCCGGCCCGCTCTGCGATTCCGGCGACGTGTACTTCGACATCGAGGGCGGAAGCCGCCTGCCCGATTATCGTCAACTCCCGGCGGACGTGCGCCCCGGCGACGCGCTCGCGCTGCTCAACAGCGGCGCGTACACGCTCGCGCAGGCGTTCCCCTACAATGGCCGCCCGCTCCCCGCCGCCTGCATGGTGCACGAGGGAGGCAAAGTTGATCTCGTCCGCCGCCGCGACACCTACGAAGATTTGCTCACGGGCGACATCTGGTAAGACGCCCGCTATCCTTCAACCCTGCTTGCGGAAAAACTTGTGAACACCAAAAAAAACCTTCATACCCGCCGCGACTTCATCAAATACGCAGGCGCAGCCGCGCTCGGCGCACCGCTGCTGCTCAACAGTTCGTCGGCTCAGACGCGCCGTGGGCGCACGCGTCGTTCCTGCGTCGTCGTCGGCGCGGGTCTCTCCGGCCTCGCCGCCGCACATGCCTTGAAGCGCGCCGGTTGGGACGTGACCGTGCTTGAAGCCAGAGAAAGGCACGGCGGGCGCGTCCACTCTTTTCGCTTCGAGCAGAACCGGGAACTCGTCTGCGAACTCGGCGGCGAGTGGATCGGCGCGAGCCACGAACGCATGCGCGCTCTCTGCCGCGACTTCAGTGTACCGCTCAAGGATCACCGCTTCGAGGCGTCGCTCCTGCGCGACGGGCGCGTCTCCCGCCCCGGCACTTGGGACTTCTCCGCGCAGGCCAACGCCGCCTTCGATAAATTCAAAAAGACTTATCAAGGCTACACCGAACGCCAGCGCGAACGTCTCGACCACTTCGACTGGTGGACGTGGCTCGAAGAGATCGGTTTCACTCCCGACGACCTGCTGCTGCGCGACCTGCAAGACAGCACCGACTTCGGCGAGTCCATCCGTCACGTCTCGGCCTACGCCGCCGCGTCCGAGTATTTCGAGTCGAGTCCCGCCAACGAGATGGACTTCAAGATCGTCGGCGGCAACTCGCGCCTCGTCGAAGAGTTCGTCAAACGCATCGGCGACACTAACATCCACACGCGCACGCCCGTTGCCGAGATACGCCAGCAGCGCGGCGGGCGCGTCACGGTCAGGGCGGCGGGCGGCGCGCTTTATCACGCCGACGCCTGCATTTGCACCGTCCCCGCGCGCACGCTCGACCGCATCAAGTTTGACCCGCCGCTCCCCGCCGCGCAGCGCGACGCCGCCGAACGGCTCCAATACTCCCGCATCGTCAAAAATCAAATTCTCTTCGACGAACGCTTCTGGGGCGCGGAAGACTTCTCGCTCGTCAGCGACGTGACCTCGCACTACTATTTTCACAGCACGCGCGACCAACCCGCCACGCAGGGCATCCTGTGCAGCTACGCCATCGGCGAGAAGGCCGACGTGCTCGCCGCGCAGGGAGACGCGCGCCGCATGGAGATCATCACGCGCGACCTGCTGCCGCTCGATGCGCGCGCGCCGCGCCTTGCCCGCGCCATTCAATCCATGCCGTGGCAGCGCGACCGCTACACGCAGGGCGCATACGCCGTCTATCGCCCCGGCCAGTGGTTCACCGTCCGCCCCGCTCTCCAGAGGCCGCACGGCAAAGTGCTCTTTGCCGGTGAACACATCGCCGACTGGCAGGGCTTTATGGAAGGCGCGGTCGTTACGGGCGAGCAGGCCGCAGAGGCTCTGACCGGAGCAGCCGGAGCTAGACGCCGGGCATGAGTTTCAACGACAATGTGCGGCGGCGATGTTCCCCCGGCAAATCCACCCACTCCATCGCCGCTCGTTATTCGGAGAAGATTATGAAAAAAAGTGTTTTCGCGCTCGCGCTGTTGCTGTCGCTCGTCACGCTCGTCCCGGCTCAAAACAAAGCCAAAACGTCTGACCTGAAGATCGCCGACGATCAAACTTACGTCGTGC
Organism: Pyrinomonadaceae bacterium; assembly: GCA_035628755.1. Taxonomy (GTDB): domain Bacteria; phylum Acidobacteriota; class Blastocatellia; order Pyrinomonadales; family Pyrinomonadaceae; genus JAIVJZ01. The sequence continues at coordinate 143 of DASPJG010000716.1, read as the reverse complement.
TCTCGACCAAACGAATTCAGACGATGGAGAAGGAACTCGACGAGGCGGCGGCCAAAGGCTTCCGCGTGTTGTACGGCTCGCCGACCCAGCAATACGACATGGCGATCCTGCTCAACCGCGTGCAGGCGGCGGGCGGCGCGCCC
>DASPJG010000715.1:0-5812 GCA_035628755.1 Pyrinomonadaceae bacterium | reverse complement strand
GCGGCGTCTGGGACGGCTCTTTCACCTCTTACGCCCCGGTCGAAGACCCGCAACTCGCCATCGCCGTCATCGGGCGCGGGCCGGACGCGCGCAGAGGTTTCCCCGCGTCGGTCGCCGGTCAAATCTACCGCGCGCTGGCCTATCGTTTCGCCAAACGTAACGGCAAGTCGCCGCTCCCGTACACGCCGGAGATGCTTGCGCCGCGCCCGAAGGTTGACCCGAGTGCGCTCGCCGACACGGACGACGAAGGCGATTCCGACTCCGACACCGCGGACGCGACGGACGACGCCAACGGAAATTCGCGCCCGACTAATGGCGTCAAGCGCGTGTTGATGCCAGTCGAGACGCGCCCGACGGGCGTCACGACCCTCCCGGCGGCGAGGCCGTCCAACACGCCCTCCGCTCTGCCTTCGAAAGACAAGCCGACGCCGCAAACGGACGTGCGCCCGCGCCGCGTGTTGACGAACACGCCATAACGAAGTTGTAACCGTAATACAAGGAACAATGCGCCGCGTTTGGTGTCTAATTGAGGACACAAAACGCGGCGTATTTTTTGCGGGCGGAAGTGGCGTATCGCCCTTGACACGTTTCCGTCAGTTATTGCAGTATCACGGCGCAACGCGTTTATCGTTGCGCACGACCCCACAACTTGTTAGAACCCCGGTGTCGCCCCTCCCCAAAAGGTCAGCACACCCGACCCGCGCCGCGCCAGTGACGGCAACTAGCCGCCCTGCTCGCGCATCTGATTTGTGCGCGAGGGTTGAAGCCGTTCGCGGCCCCCAAAGTAAAGTTCCGAATCACGCAGACGATTTTTGTTTGGAGGACATGCGACATCATGAGAAACCTGACCAGATTATTAACTTTGGCCGCGCTCGCCACCTTCTTCGCGCTGCCGTCGTTCGCGCAGACACCGGCTGCGCCCGCCGCCGCCGCCAATCCTTGTGAAGAAGCTGCGCGCGTCGAGATGTATACCAAATATTACGAACTGAAGGGCAGGAAGGACGCGAAGGGGCAACCCGATGCCGCCGCCCAGAAGGAAGCCTATGGAATCGGGCAGGAGTATTTGACGAAGTACGCCAGTTGCAATGACACCTACTCCAAAGCGGTGCAGAAGTTCGTCACCCAGTACGGCGAGGCCGTGCGCAAGGTGGGCAACGAGGTGGAACTGTCCGACGCTCTTTATAAAAATAAAGACTACGCGAAAGCTTTCCAACTCGGCCAGCAGATGATTGCGGCTGACCCGGAAAATCTGAGCCTGTTGATCCAGCTCGGCTATGCCGGTTACAACGCCCAGAGCCAGAAGCCGTCCGTCACCACGTTTAGCCCGGCTGCGCTCGGCTACGCGAAGAAGGCCATCGAAATGCTCGAAGCCGGGAAGACGCCGGACAACTGGGTGCTCTTCAAAACGAAAGACGAAGCGCTCGGCTATCTCAACTTTGCCATCGGCGAATACATGATTAAGAGCGACCCGGCGGGTGCAATTCCGTACTACCTGAAATCGCTCGCGCTCGAAACGCCCGTGAAGACAACGGCTGGCGCATACGCCCGTCTGGCTGCCGCTTATCAGGTCGGACAGTACGACCCGTTGCAGAAGGATTTCACGGCCAAGTACGGCGGCAAGCCGGAGACGGACGAGAGCAAGTTCGCTTTGAACAACCTGAATCAGGTTATGGATCGCGTCATTGACGCTTACGCCCGCGCCGTCAATCTGGCGGGCAGCGATCCGAAACTGGCGGAAGACAAGAAAGTGTGGTTGGAAACCCTGACCGGCTTCTACAAGTTCCGCAACAACGATTCGACGACCGGCCTCGACGCCTTCATCGCCAGCGCAACTTCCAAGCCGCTGCCCGCGCCTTTCACGCCGCAGCCCTACGTCCCGGCGGCTGCGCCCGCGCCTTCGACCGGCGGCACTGCCTCCGATAGCGGCAGCAGCGAATCGGGCGAAGGGAACGGCGCGACGGCTGCGGCTCCGGCAAACACGCCCGCGCAGAGCACGACAGCCGCCAAGCCCAAGACGGCCACCACGGCGACCAAAAAACCTTAACCCGTCTCGTCCAGACAGTAATCGTCTTCGACCACAACAGCAGGGCGTATCGTGTACGGCACGATACGCCCTGCTGTTTGCGTCAACGAGTTTAATCGCAGCGCGCTTCGCGGCTCGCCCGAGTCTCCGACGCCTTGACGCGAACGGAGAAGCCTTGGCAAGCTATTTCCGCATCGCCAGCATCAAAGAAATGGAAGCGTCCAACCCCCATGAAGCCAAAACAACAAACACAGACCGGCGCGCCGCGCTCGACGCGGCGCGCGTCCGCTTTGGCCGTCGCCCTGTTTGCCTTGCTCTGTCTGGCCGCATTGCCGTCCACGGCGCAACAGCCGTCGGCGCAGCGCGTCACGGCGGCGCGCAGGCAGCAACAGGCGCAGGTCACAGAGGCGCAGGCCAGCCTTTACGAACGCTGGCGCGCGAACATTAATCTCAACCAACCGGCGGCCTTCGAGGCCGGGCGCGAGTACATCGGGAAATACCCGAACGACGAGTACGGTGCGCGCGTGCGCGTGTGGGTGGATGCTTACGAGCGCGCCGCGCGCAAATTGCAGTTTGAGAGCTTGTTGTTCAAGGAGAAGAAGTACGCGGCGGCCTACGCGCTCGGCAAGCAGGTGCTCGCCAGCGAGCCTGACAATTTGAGAACGATCATCAACCTCGCTTCCGCTGGCTACCTTGCGTCGAACGCGGGCGACGCTTCATACAACGCCGAGACGCTCGGATTCGCACGGCGCGCGACGACGATGCTCGAACAGGGCGCGAAGCCTTCCGATTGGAAGCCCTTCACCGGCCAGCCCGACGCGCTGGCGTATCTCAATTTCATCACCGGGGAACTCATCCTGAAAGAGACGCCCGCCGAATCGGTCAACTATTTTCGCAAGGCCATCGCGTCCGAAGGCTCGGTGAAACAGACGCCGGTTATCTACTCGCGTCTGGCCGCCGCCTACGTCGCCAGCCAGTACGAGCCGCAGTCGAAAGAATTTGAGGCGCGCTTTGGCGGCAAGGAGGCGACGCCGGAAAGCAAGGCCGCGCTCGAAGAGATCAACGGCACGGTTGACCGCATCACCGATGCCTACGCCCGCGCAGTCGCCCTGAGCGGGACGGACGCGCAGTATGCGGAAGCACGCGCGCGCTGGATGCAAGAACTCACACGCTTCTACAAATTCCGCAACAACGATTCCGCTGACGGACTCGAAGCCTACATCGCGGGCGTGACCGCAAAGCCGCTGCCCTGAAAGACGGGTCAGCGTTGAAGGGCGAAGCTGGGAACAGCATCGCCCTTCGCCCCTTTTATCCTCTAACCCCCTTCGCCTTTACCTTTTTCCGATTCAGCTTTCCCTCCGCCGTTTGCTACAATCGCGCGCATTGTGGAAGATTCCGAAATGCCAGAACCCGACCTCGGCACGTTAGAGGAGAAACTCGGTTACACTTTCAACGACCGCACCTTGTTGGAGCGCGCACTGACGCACCGCTCTTGGGCGCACGAGCACGTCGCGCCCGGCGAGGAAGTCGAAGCGCGCCGCCTGCACAACGAGGCGCTCGAATTCGTCGGCGACTCCGTGCTCGGCCTCGCCGTCGCCGACTACCTTTATCAATCCACACTCGACGCGACCGAAGGCGATCTCTCGCGCATGAAGCACCGGCTCGTGAGCACGGTGATGCTCGCGCGCGTCGCACGCCGTCTCGGCCTCGGCGACTATTTGCGCATCGGGCGCGGCGAGGAGAAAACCGGCGGGCGGCGCAAGCGCGCGTTGCTGGCGGATGTCGTCGAGGCCGTCATTGCCGCCGTCTATCTGGACGGCGGTTATAAGAGCGCGAGCGAGTTCGTACACCAACTGCTCAGTTCCGAGTTGACGGAGGCGAACCCGGAGCAGGCCGCCGCCGCCGATTACAAAACGATGCTGCAAGAGCGCGTGCAGGCGACTTTTCATGTCACGCCGACGTATCAGGTGGTGGACACGGAAGGGCCGCCCCATCGCCGCTTGTTCCGCGTCGAGGTCGTTTTCGCGGAACACACGGTTCCCGGCGCAGGCTCGACCATCAAGGCCGCCGAGATGGATGCCGCGCGGCGCGCGCTCGAAGAGGTGAACCTCACGCCGCAGCCGGAAGTGGGGCAGGCCGAGGCGGCGGATTGAAAATAAATCAGGTTTAAAAGAGACCGACAGGGCGAGCGGCTTGACCGCCCCGCACACGTTTATCTACGATAATTTTATGAGCAATGATCCACGTTCGACGATCATGGAAGAGCCGCCGTTAGAGACTCCGGCAGGCAAGGCGGCGCGAAAGAGCGCGGCGCGTCCGGCTGAAGATGAACTGGCGCAAGGAGCGGGCGCATCCGAGACGAAAGCGGTGCAGCCGGGGCCGCCGCGTAGCGTCTGGCGCGAGTATTTCGAATCGCTCGTCGTGACGGCGATCATGGCTCTGTTCGGCATGACGTTTGTCGTGCAGGCAGTGAAAGTCCCGACCGGCTCGATGCAGAACACGATCACCATCGGCGATCACCTGCTCGTCAACAAGTTCATTTTCGCGCCCGGCACGAAGCTCTTGCCGTTCCTGCCGCAGCGCGAGATCAGGCGCGGCGACATCGTGGTTTTCAAATATCCCGGCAACCCCATCGAGCCGTGGCGCGACATCCCGAACGACCCGGGCAACAGACAGTACATCACCAACTACGTCAAGCGCGTCATCGGCCTGCCCGGCGACCGCATCGAACTGCGCGGCACGAGCGTCATCATCAACGGCGAGCCGCTCAAAGAGCGCGTCATCACGGCCATCAATCACCAGAACGATCCGTCCACCGCAGGCAACGAAGACCTCGCGCCGCTCACGACCGAGGCCGACCCGCCGCCGCAGGGCGAAGGGCCGTACACCGTCGCCTACAGCCCCGCGTCGCGCCTCGGCAACGACGACGACCTCGACCCGCTGCCCATCTACAAACTGTTCAACGGCGAGCGAACAATCGTCGTCCCGCCCGACTCGTATTTCATGATGGGCGACAACCGCGACAACAGTTTCGATAGTCGTTACTGGGGCTTCGTTCCGCGCGATCTGATCATTGGCCGCGCGCTCTTCGTCTACTGGTCTTACGACGAAAGCGCGCCCTCCGGCGGCTTCCCCTACATTCAGGACTTTTTCCGCAACACGCGCTGGGGACGTACCGGCGCGATGATCAAGTAAACAGGCGAACAAGGGTCGCGTCATCGGCGGCGCGAAGGGGACAAAAGGGATGTTCGGGACTCAGTGGCAACTCGGCGGGTTAGGTTGGAAAGAATTGGCGACGCGCGTTTGGGGAGAGATTAATGAAGACGACATCTTCGGACGCTCCGCCCAACTCTCTTACTACTTTCTGCTCGCCCTCTTCCCGCTCCTGCTGTTCATCACCGCCGTGCTCGGCCAGTTTGCCGACGCGGGCAGCGAACTGCGAGAAAATCTTCTGAGTTTGCTCGGCTCGGTCGTCCCGCAGGAAGCGGGCGACCTCATCCACGAGACGATCCAAAACGTGGAACAAGGGTCGGGCGGCGGCAAAATCTCCTTCGGCATCCTCGCCACGCTCTGGGCGGCCTCGAACGGCATGACCGCCATCTGCCAGACGCTCAACATCGCCTACGAGGTGGAAGAGACGCGCCCGTGGTGGAAGGTGCGGCTCGTCTCGCTCGGGCTGACGGTCGCGCTCGCCGTGCTCATCCTCTCCGCCCTCACGCTCACGCTCTTCGGCGGGCACATCGCCGAATACATCGCAGCGAGTTTCAGCTTCGGGCAGGTATTCACGTG
>DASPJG010000714.1:0-6620 GCA_035628755.1 Pyrinomonadaceae bacterium | reverse complement strand
GGAGTCCGAACTGGGAGATTTTGGCCGAGCGCGAACCGCGCAGGCAGGCGGCCAGAATGCCCTTGCCGTAACGCCCTTCCATGCGCGCCGCGCACGCGAGAATTTTACGCACGCACAACGTTTCGTCTTCGCCGAGCGCGCGCGCCTCCCTGACCCGCACGACGCCGTGTGACTCGCCGCCGAAACTCTCCGCCGCGCGCCGCCTGTGCTCCGCGAGCGATTGCCTGTCCAATTCGTTTTCCAGATCGCTGGCGAAGGGCGCGTTCTCGATGACGAACTTGTCGAGCCGCGTGCGCGGAGTGGAGGGCGGGGCGGTCGAAGCGGCGAGCGTCGCCGCCCGCGTCGAAGAGAACGGCGATTCCTCGTCGTAAGCGGCCTCGGCCTCGTCGCCGTAGTATTCGACGCCGCGCTCGACGGGGGCGACGGCCTCCTGCGGCGCGTTCTCCTTCATGCAGACGCCGCACGTGCCGCAGGCCGGTTTGTGCGAGCGGTCGCCGAAGTAGTCGAGGATAAAGGCGCGATAGCAATGGTCTGCGTAGCAGAAGCTGATCATCTCGCGGAGCTTGCGTTGTTCGAGCGCGGCGCGGCGGGCGAGGTCTTGCGGGCGGATGCGCAGGTGCGAGACGGGTCGCTCGTCGAGCATTTGCAGCCCGCGCGTGCGCCGCCCGGACTTGTAAGAGATGACGCCCGCCGCCGTGAGAGACGAAAGCGAGCGACGCACGGAGGCGAGATCAAGCCCGACGGTTTCGGCAAACTCGCCCGTCTCAATTTCGACGTCGGCGCGTTCGTTCAGGTCGTAGCCGCCGAGCAGTGTGAACAACACCTGCTTGTCGCGCGCGCTGCGTTTCGCGCCCACGGTTTCGCGTGCGAGGTGCGGCGGCATGAGCAGCCGCACCTCGGCGCGGTTCTCGCCCGCCGCGCCGCGCTCGATGTGCCCGGCCTTCTCCAGAATGATGAGCGCGGACTGCACGGCCATCTCGTTGCGCACGCTGGCACGCGTGGCGATCTCGCGCGTCGAGAGTTCGATGTGCTGCTGGCGGGTGGCGACGAGCGTCTCGTAGACCTTTGCGATGAGTTCGGGCGGCGGGTACGAGCCTTCGATGAAAAAGTCCTGCGTGCGCTTGTCGGCGTAGTTGAAAAGCAGGACGCACTCGGAGGGCAGCCCGTCTCTGCCGGCGCGGCCAATCTCCTGATAGTAGGCTTCGATTGAGCCGGGCAGATGATAGTGGATGACGAAGCGAATGTCGGCCTTGTCGATGCCCATGCCGAAGGCGTTCGTCGCCACGATCATCTGGACGCGACCGGACATGAAATCGTCCTGCGCGCGCGTGCGCTCGGCCTCCTCCATCCCGGCGTGGTAAGCGACGACGCTCAAGCCCGCGTCCTGCAAACGGCGCGCGACCTGCTCGACAGACTTGCGCGTCGAAGAATAGATGATGCCCGAACCGCCTGCGGCCTTCGCCGCGAGCGATTTGACGTGGGCGATTTTCTCGCGCTCCTTCTGCGTGTGGACGACGCGGATGGAGAGATTGGGGCGGTCGAAGCCGGAGACGAAGGCGCGCGGCTCGCGCAGGCCGAGTTGTTCGATAATGTCGGCGCGGACGTGCGGCGTGGCGGTGGCCGTGAGCGCGACCACTTGAGGCCGCCCGATCTCTTCGATGGCCGTCTTGAGGCGCAGGAAGTCGGGGCGGAAATCGTGCCCCCACGTCGAGACGCAGTGGGCTTCGTCCACGGCGAAGAGCGAGACGTTGACGCTCTTTAAAGCTTCGACGAAATGCACGCTGCGGAAGCGTTCGGGCGCGACGTAGACGAGTTTATATTTGCCCTGCCTGATGCCCGAGATGCGCGCCTTCTGCTCCTCGAAATCCACGGAACTGTTGATGAAGGTGGCGGGAAGGCCGCGCGCGTGCAGCGCGTCAACCTGATCCTTCATGAGCGCGATGAGGGGGGAGACGACGATGGTCGCCCCTTCGTTCATCAGCGCGGGAAGCTGGAAGCAGAGCGACTTGCCGCCGCCCGTCGGCATCACGACGACGGTGTCATGACCGGCGAGAACGGCTTCGACGACTTCGCGCTGGCCTTCGCGGAAAGCCTCAAAGCCGAAATGTTCGCGCAGGGCGGCGAGGGCTGAATCGAGATTTGGCATCACGGGTAAAGTCTCGCGGGGAGCTACGCGGAGACACCCTTGATTTTACCGCAACGGCGGCGGCGCGTCACATTGGCCGGGACGCGTTTCACAATTGACAGTGGTTGTGAGGGGGAATATGCTGCGCGTGCTTAGTCAACGAACTCTCCAACCCTCAGACGAACCCGTTCATCAAGGAGTGGACGACATGCAGCCTCACCCGATGCCCTCTCACCCGGAGAACTCCAAACCGCCTGTTTTAGTCGCCTTGCTGCTCACTTCGTTCTTCATCCTGTGCGCGGTCGGGAGCGTGTCGGGCACGGCGCAATCAACGCAGAAAGAGGAGCGAGAGTTAGAAGACAGAATCCCGAAGCACCTGCCGCTCAAAGTGAAGGTGAAGAACCTGAACAGCGAGAAGTGGACGCGTGACATAGAGGTCGAAGTTACGAACACCGGCAATAAGCCGATTTACTACCTGAGATTCGGCTTATTATTTATGGATGTGAAAGGAGAGAGCGGTAATAACCTCAGCTTCACTTTCAGGTATGGCAGGCCGGAACTATACGTGATAGAAAATCGGTCGAATCCCGAAGATATCCCGATTCAACCGGGGGAAACTTATGTCATCAGGGCTCCGCAAGGATTGGTTGCCGGTTGGGAAAAGTTCAGGGCTAAATATAAAAAATCTCATCCCAAAAAACTAGGCATCGAATTTCACGCACTCAATTACGGTGATGGCACAGGATTCGAAACACTGGGAGGACTCCCGGTACTGCAACCCCGTGCTTCAAAGTCTTCCTGTAGTGAGCAGAGAAGCGCGGACAATCGAATTCCCGCGCCTCTCAATGCTCTATTAAGTCGCCCGCCGGGCGCACCCATTCAATTCTTGTCTTCATCGTTGCCGGTAAGATTCTTACCGGCAATGTTGTCTCCGACAAAGATTTCAGAGACAGCTTACACCCCATTCACTCCCCAATCAGGTCTGTGCTGTCCGGGCACATCCTGCTTCAAAATGAGATCAGTACTAGGTGGCAACTGCCACTGTCCAGATGATCCTCCGGTCTCAACGGAAGACGTGCATGATTGTAGTGCTTCTGGTCAGTGTGGCACTCAGGTTACGCGGGATTCCATCTGTGATAGCGAAGGCCACACCTGCACGAACTTTTTTATTCAACCTTGCAACTCACCGGAGCCGACGCCGACGCCGACGCCGTGCGCGACGCCTGCCCCTGAGACGCGACCGAATCCGAGTTGCCAGCCCTTCGGCCCCTGCCCGCCGCAGGGCACGCAAGGCTGGTTGCTCGCATAATCCTTGACTGGCATAGGAGGCATGTTTAAGCTGCATCGGTACGAATAGTGAAGCCTCTCACCTCAACGCAGTCAGGTACAAGGAGCACTTACCATGAACACTCACGCTATCCTCTCTCGCTTATGGAATCTCAAACTAATGATGCTCGTCGCTACGCTGCTCGGTGCGTTGCTGCTGTCCGGGGTGGTGGGCGTGGTCGGCACGGCGCAAGCTCCGGCGCAGGCCAATCAGGAAGAGAGGAGGTTTGAAAATACGATACCCGGTCATGTACCGCTCAAAGTGAAGGTTAAGAATGAACAGTCATTCAAGAAACCGGAAAACAAGAACTGGCTGCGTGAGTTGGAAATCGAAGTTAAGAATACAGGGAGCAAGCCAATCTATTATCTTTATGTCATTATCACGCTGCCAGAGGTTATCGTGCAGGGTCATAAGTTGGGCATGCAGGTGGTCTACGGTAGGCCAGAGTTGGTGCGCTTCACCACGCCACTCCAACCAGACGACGTACCGCTTTCACCGGGCGGAAGCGTCTCATTGAAAGTTCCCTTGAGTCTGGTGAGAGGTTATGAGAGATTACGAGATAAGGAGAAACGCACTGACCCGAAGCGAGTTGACTTCGGATTGCAACTCATAAACTTCGGTGATGGGACGGGTTTAATATCACGGCAAGGTGTCCCGATCCCTGATCCGGGCAGAGAAGGATCGCTCAACAAGGTATATCCACAAGGAATGCCTGATGGCAGCCCGCTTGCTCCCAATCGCCAAGCGGCAAAACCATCCTTGGAATTGCTCAAAGAGAATTTCTCCTTCATGCCCGCAAGTTTTTTGCGGGCAAAGTTTTCTCTGTCAACTAATCCCCCGGCTTCAATCCCATCATCGCTCGTTCCGTGCAACTGCCGGAACAGCAACAACTGTATGTGGGGGCGAGTGGACTTTGCTGTGTGCCCGTGCGACGACCCCGGAGAATTCCCAGCCATTCTCCCTGCGGGCGGTTGTTCTGAACCATATGCTAGGTGCTTTCAAGTTGAAACTCTAACCAGAACCTGTGACACACAGTACAACGACACGCAATACTGTCAATTTCAAGATTCTATCGGGACTTGCGCCGTCTCAGACCCCACGCCCACCCCCACGCTGACCCCTAACGCAACACCCACGCCGACGCCGACGCCGTGCGCGACGCCTGCCCCTGAGACGCGACCGAATCCGAGTTGCCAGCCCTTCGGCCCCTGCCCGCCGCAGGGCACGCAAGGCTGGCTGTGCGCCGCGTGCAGCGATGTGATTGTGAATTATCCGGCCTTCCCGCAGACTAACGGCTGCCCCGATGGCTACTATAACGATGGGCAAAACTGCTGCGTGTCAAATAACCCGACCCCGACCCCGACGCCGATAGCCGGAGGCGGGTCGTGCTTCTTGACGACGACCGATTGCATCGAACGCGGCTACAGCGGGGCAATCAACTCCGATAACTGCACCTGCGTCGGCGAACCCTTGGATTGCGGCAGCCACTTCGGCCACTGTTCGCCCGTCATCCTGGACACCAGAGGCGACGGCTTCAACCTGACGAGCGCGGCGGGCGGCGTCCTCTTCGACTTGAACGGCGACGGCACGCCCGAACGCCTCTCGTGGACGGCGCGCGATTCCGACGATGCGTGGCTCGCACTCGACCGCAACGCGAACGGGCGCATAGACGGCGGCGCGGAGTTGTTCGGCAACCACTCGCCGCAGCCGCCCTCCGCCGCGCCCAACGGTTTTCTCGCGCTGGCCGAGTACGACCGTGCAGAGCGGGGCGGCAACGGCGACCGCGCCATAGACAACCGGGATGCGATCTTCGCCTCCCTGCGGCTCTGGCAGGACGCCAACCACAACGGCATCTCCGAGCCGGACGAACTGCGCCCGCTCGCATCGCTGCAAGTTCACTCCCTCGCGCTCGACTACAAACTGTCGCAGCGGATTGACCGGCACGGCAACCAGTTTCGCTATCGCGCCAGAGTGGCAGACGCGCGCGGGGCGAAGGTCGGGCGTTGGGCGTGGGACGTGTTTCTCGTCTCCGCACCCTGACGCGCCGCCGGATCGTTCGACGCGGAAACCGCCCGCCGGTCTTGGCGAGACCGGCGGGCGGTTCGCTTGTTTTTCCTGTAATCTATCTCCGTTTATTTATCATCCGGCGACGGTTCCGGCGGGTTCTGGGAATGATGGAAAAACGAATTTGGCGGTCGCGGACGAAACACGATCTGATGATCGAGGTGTGGGAGCATCTGGATTGCGAGACGGTGGGCGCGCAGGAGTTGGAGGCGATTGCCGGGGCGGTGCGCGAGCGTTTCGGGGAGGGCGCGGAGGAAAGCCCGGCCATTGTGGCGCGCCTGCTGGCGGACGAGGGCGCGGAGTTGCGCCACGCCGAGGTGTTGGAGATGGACGCGCGCTGGCGCGCCGCAGACCCCTACGAGGCGATGTTTCGCAATGTCCTGAAGTTCTCGAACTTCGAGGAGGCCGCCGCTTCGATCAAGCGTCTGGATAACCTGCGCCGCCAGTTTGAGCGCAAGAAGGACGCAGAGGGCTTGCGCCGCGTGCGGGAGACGGTCTTGAAGGGCAAGCAGCGGGCGCAGATGATCGCGCGCAACGCTTCCGTGAGCGAGCGCAAGCGCGCCGAGAAAGAGGAGATCGCGGAGTGGTTCACGGTCTGGCTGCGGCAGCCCGAAATCTTCGATGACTGGCTGCACCTGCGCCGGCGCACCAAAGATTTCCGCGAACGCTTCGCCGGTTGAGACGCCCCGCCCGCGCGCCGCAACCCCCGTTCCTCCTTTGCGCCTTCGCGCCTTTGCGTGAGATTCGTGCTTGCTAAAGAATAACCTCACGCAAAGGCGCGAAGGCGCAAAGATGTGGATGCTCCTCCGGCGCGCGAGTTTCGGCGCACGCCTGCTCAACCGGGTGCTGTGCGGGGCGCAGCCTTCGCGGTTATGTGGCGGGCGTGTTCGGCGTTAAAATAGTTCAGGCAACTCCCCTCAAATTCCAACAGTCGAATAGTAAGTTGATTCAGCCCATCTTGGAGGTAGTGTATGAAACTGTCCTATCAGGCGACGCGGCGGTCGGGCGTGGTGGCCGTGATGTTGTCGTTAATTTTATTGTGCGAGGGCGGCGCGGCGTTCGCACAGCAGACGCTCGCCACGAAGGGCGGCGCGCCGCGCAAGG
>DASPJG010000713.1:0-2663 GCA_035628755.1 Pyrinomonadaceae bacterium | reverse complement strand
AGGTCGCGCCGGTTCTCGAGGAACCAGCGCATGCGCTTCGTGAAGCCGGGGAGCTGCTCGAGCACGTCCTGCTCGAGCACCTCGACCGCGCACAGCGGGATCAGCCCGACGAGCGAGCGCACGCGAAACTTGTGGTGCTCGCCGTTCGGGTAGCTCAACACGTCGTAGAAGAATTTGTCCTCTTCGTCCCACAGTTGATAGCCGACGCTGCCCATCTTCTTCATCGCCGCGCCGACATAGACGTAGTGCTGGAAGAACTTCGTGGCAAGCGCCTCATAGGCCGGGTTCTCTTTGGCGAGTTCGAGCGCGATGCGCATGAGGTTGAGACAGAACATGCCCATCCAGCCGGTCGCATCGCTCTGTTCGAGGCTCGCGCCGTTCGGCAGTTCGTGGCTGCGGTCGAGGACGGTGATGTTGTCCAGACCGAGGAAGCCGCCCTCGAAGACGTTGTTGCCTTCGCTGTCAACCTTGTTGACCCACCAGGCGAAATTGATCAGCAACTTGTGGAAACACTTTTCGAGAAACAGGCGGTCGGCCTTGCCGCGGGCGATGCGATCCATGTTGTAGATGCGCCACACAGCCCACGCGTGGACGGGCGGGTTGAGGTCGGAAAACTCCCACTCGTAAGCCGGAATCTGCCCGTTCGGATGTTGGAACTGCTCGAAGAGCAGCAGCCACAGTTGCTCCTTGGCAAACTCCGGATCGACCAGAGCGAGTGGCACGCAGTGGAAAGCCAAATCCCACGCGGCGAACCACGGATACTCCCACTTGTCCGGCATCGAGAGCACGCGCATGCTCTTGATGTGCATCCAGCGATGGTTGCGTATGCGGCGGCGCGATTCGGGCGGCGGGTGCGCGGGGTTGTCGCCCTCGAACCACGCGCGCACGTCGTAGATGTAAATCTGCTTGCCCCAGAGCATGCCCGCAAGCGCCTGCCGCTGCACGCGCCGCTCGTCTTCGGTCGCCTTCGCAGGGTGAATCGAGTTGTAGAACTCGTCGGCTTCCGCGCGCCGCGCCTGCACGATTTTGTCCACGTCCGCGAGCGGCTTCTTCAACTTCTCATCCGTCAGGCGCAGCTTCAACACGACCGACCCTTGCGCCGGGACGTTCAACTCGTAATGCAGGCACGCCTTCGTTCCGACCTGTGCGGGATTGACCGACGCCTCGCCGTTGATGATGTGGCGGTGGAACCCGTCCTTGACGTAAGGCTTCCGGCTCTGTACGTGCGCACCCCAGACGCGCTCCGCGTGCGTCTCGTTGTCGGTGAAGAGGGGATGCCCGCCCGCGTCGCCGTAGAGATAGCGCGCGCCGAGGCAATACTTGAAAGGCAAACCCGGCAGCCCGCACGTCTCTTCGTCCGAGGCGACGAGGCTGACGAAATCTTTGCCGCTCTCGCCGACGCGTATGACAGGCTCAGCCGACGGCACAGGCCACCACGCCCAGATGTTACGAAACCAGAGGTGGGGCAGCAGGTGGATGGTCGCGTCTTCCGGCGCGCGGTTGAAGACTTCGATGCGGACGCAGATGTCTTCCGGCGACGCCTTGGCGTATTCGACGAACACGTCGAAGTAGCGGTCGTCGTCGAAGACGCCTGTGTCGAGCAACTCGTATTCGGAGTGGTGGCCGCTGCGCCGCGCGCGGTTCTCCGCGATCAGTTGGGTGTAGGGAAACTCGCGCTGCGGGTACTTGTACAGGTACTTCATGTACGAGTGGGTCGGCGTGGAATCGAGGTAGAAGTAATACTCCTTCACGTCCTCGCCGTGATTGGCCTCGCTCGACACCAGCCCGTAGAGCCGTTCTTTCAAAATCGGGTCTTTGCCGTTCCAGAGCGCGAGCGCGAAGGTCAACAATTGATAACGGTCGCAGATTCCGGCCAGCCCGTCCTCGCCCCAACGATACGCCTTCGAGCGCGCCAGATCGTGCGGAAAGTAGTCCCACGCCGTGCCGTGCTCGCTGTAGTCTTCGCGCACCGTGCCCCACGCGCGCTCGGAAACGTATGGCCCCCACTTGCGCCACGGGTGGATGGGCAGTTCCGAAGGCTCATTCAGACGTTCGTGTTCTTTGGTCGGCATGGAAATTATGAGATTCCTGCTTCAGAAGTTCAGTTAAAACGCTCTCACGCAAAGGAAGGCGCGAAGTTAGAACAGTTTTTCTTAATGTCTTGCTTTGCGCCTTTGCGTGAGCTTCTTACGTGCGGGTCAAAGTTGCGCTGCGGAAGGTCGAACCTCTCCGCGCCTTACGAACGCGCCTCGTCCAACCGCGACAACTTCTCGACGCGCTCCTGATGACGGCCACCGTCGAAGTCCGTCTCAAGAAAGGCGCGAATCATGCGCGCGGCGAGTTCGGGTTCGATGAAACGCGCGCCGATGCAGAGCACGTTGGCGTCGTTGTGCTGGCGTGCGAGGCGCGCGGTCTCCTCGTTCCAGCAGAGCGCGGCGCGCACGCCCGGCACTTTGTTGGCCGCGATGGAGATGCCGATGCCCGAACCGCAGATGACCACCCCGCGCTCCACTTCGCCGCTCGCCACCGCCCGCCCGACAGCCGCGCCAAAGTCCGGGTAGTCAACGCTCGCAAGGCTGTCCGTGCCCTTGTCTTCAACCTCGACGCCGAGCGCAACGATCTCTCGCTTCGCCGCCTCTTTGCTTTCATAACCAGCATGGTCG
>DASPJG010000712.1:0-9224 GCA_035628755.1 Pyrinomonadaceae bacterium | reverse complement strand
GTGGCGGTACAGGAGTCGAGCGAGTTGACCCAGCCTGCGACGCCTGCGGGTTCGCCCTCGCGGTTGAGGAAGTCCACGTAGTGCATCTTGACGAAGAAGGTCGAGTTGTCAACCGGGTTCGGAGCGTTCGCCACGGTGTCGTTGTCTACGAGGATGATGGTCGTGAACTGGATTGTGCCGATGGTGACGCCCGCCGAAGGGTTACTCAGCGAGAGTTGGAACGTTTCGTCGCCATCCATATAAGCGTCGTCGGTGATGAAGACGGAGAAAGTCTTGCTCGTCTCGTTCGGCGCGAAGCGCATCGTGCCGAGCCGGGTGGTGAAGTCGCAGCGTTCCGAAGCCTTTTGCGTGATGACATCGCAGCCGACAAATTGCGCATCGGGGAGGGTGGCATAGTCAACGGAGACGGGCACTGTCGCGTCGCCGGAGCGTCTGATGGTGACGGACACGCTGCCCGCGCCTTCGTTCGTCAAGTATGCGCTTGCGTCGAACTCCACGAGCGGCGGCGGCGGGGGCGTCGGAGTCGGAGTCGGGGTCGCGGTGGGTGTCGGCGTGGGCGTCGGGGTCGCCGGGGAAGAGGCCAGATAGCGTGCGAGGGCGAAGTCACGGCTGCTGCCCGTGTCTGCGTATCCGCCCGCGACGATCTTGCCGTCGGCCTGAATGACGACGGCGAAGGCTTCGTTGTCAACGTCGAAGAAGTCGGTGGTGACTTTGCCGTCGCCGTCAAATGAATTGTCGGGCGAACCATTGGCGGCGTAGCGCGCGACGGCGAAGACGGCGACATCGCCGTGCGAGGCCGGCTTCGCCTGACCGCTCAACGCGGCGGCGCGCGTCGCTTGCCACCCGGACTTCGCGGCCTCACGGGGCGAATCATAAACCTTGTATTCATTGCGGAGGGCAGACGAAACGCCCGCCGCCGCAACCTCGAAGGAGAGAGGGAAGTGTAAGCCGACCGCGACGATGCGCCCGTCCGTTTGCAGGGCAATGTCATTCGCCCGGTCGAAGCTGCCGAAGTCGGTCGTGACCTTGCCGCCCGTGCCGAAGCCCGTGGTGTCGAGCGAGCCGTTAGAGTTGTAACGCGCGAGCGCGAAGTCCCTGTTATTGCCGGAGGAGGTGGCTTCGCCCCCGGCGACGATCTTGCCGTCGGTTTGAAGCGCGAGGCTCTGGATAGCGTCCACACCCTCGGCGAAATCGGTCGTGACTTTGCCTCCTGTGCCGAAGCCCGTGGTGTCGAGCGAGCCGTCGGCGTTGTAGCGCGCGAGCGCGAAGTCATTAGAGGCGGAGCCTGCGGCGACGATACGCCCGTCGGGTTGAATCAAGACCGCGTTCGCCCCCTCGTCCTGTTCGCCGAAGTCGGTCGAGACTTTGCCGCCCGTGCCGAACATGTCGCCGGGCGTCGTGTCGCCCGCCGCGCCACTGTCGAGCGAGCCGTCGGGGTTGAGGCGTGCGAGTTTGAATTCGATAAAGTTCGAGCCTACGAGGACGATCTTGCCGTCCGCTTGCAAGGCCACATCATTCGCGTTGTCGTGTCCCGACCCGAAATCCACCGTGACCTTGCCGCCCGTGCCGAACGTCTCGTCGAGCGTGCCGTTCGCGTTGTAACGCGCGACGCCGAAAGAGGTATCGCTTAGGGGGCTGAAAGTGGAATTCGCTCCGGTCTGCCCGGCCACGACGATCTTGCCGTCCGGCTGCACGACGACGGCGTGCGCAAAATCGTCGCCGTTGCCGGTAAAGTCTGTCGAGACCAGCCCGCCGGAGCCGAAAGAGGTGTCGAGCGAGCCGTCGGGGTTGTAGCGTGCGAGGAGGAAGTTGAAGTCCTGCGTCTCGATGATGATCAGGCGGGGGTTCATGCGCCCGACCGCGACGATCTTACCGTCCGGTTGGACGGCCATGTCTGTGATTGTTTCTTCGTTGAGCGGGAAGTCGGTGACGGCCTTGCCGTCGCCGTCAAAGGTGGTGTCGGGCGCGCCCGTAGTGTTGTAGCGGACGACGCCGAAGTCGAGTTGGCCGCTGCTGTTTTCGCCGCCCGCGACGACGATGCGCCCGTCCGTGTAGAGGGCGACGCCCCGCCCGCCGAGGTTGAAACGCCCGCCGGAAACGTCGGTCAAAACTTTCCCGTCGCCGTCGAAACTCGTATCGAGCGCGCCGTTCGTGTTATAGCGCGCGAGCGCGAAGAAAGTGCCGCTGGCAAAAGTGCCCGCCCTGCCCGCCGCGATGATCCGCCCGTCCGGCTGGATCACGACATCCTTCGCGCCGTCCACGAGGCCGAAGTCGGTGATCGCTTTGCCGTCGCTGTCGAACGTGTTGTCGGGTGAACCGTCGGCGTTGTAGCGCGCGACCGCGAAGTTGTCGTCGTCCGCAAGAGAAGTGGCGACCTCTCCGACCACGACGATCCGCCCGTCCGTCTGGATGGCGACCGCGTTGGCCTGTTCAAAAGACTCGCCGAAGTCGGTGAAGACTTGTCCGTCCATGTCAAAGGTGTTGTCGGTGCTGCCGTTGGCGTTGACGCGGGCGACGGCGAAAACGGAGTTACCGTTGCCGACCAACACGATCCGCCCGTCGGCCTGCACGGCCACGCCGTGAGCCTCTTCAGCGGTGGTGTCTGCGATGTCTATCGTGGCTCTGCCGTCCGAGTCAAAACTCGTATCGAGCGAGCCATCGGGGTTGTAGCGCGCGAGCGCGAACACGGCCTGAAAGGTGGTGTTGTCCCGCCGCGTGCCCACGGCGACGAGTTTGCCGTCGGGTTGGAGCAAGAGGTCTTCGGCGAACGCGCTCCCGCCCGGAAACGATGTGATAAGCAGCCCGTCTGTGTCGAACGTCGTGTCGAGTGAGCCGTCAGTGTTATAGCGTGCGAGCGCGAAGCCGCTGGAGAAGTCCTGCGTCTGGTCGGTGGCCTCTCCGGCGAGGACGATCTTGCCGTCGGGCTGGATGACGAGCGCGGAGGCGAAGCCGCCTTGATCGAGGGGAAAGTCTGTGTGGACGCGCCCGCCCACGCCGAAAGTCTGGTCGAGCGAGCCGTCGGTGTTGTAGCGCGTGAGGGCGAAGTCCGAGCCGGACGAACCGGCCACGACGACTTTGCCGTCCGCTTGCACGGCCACGTCCTCTGCGTTGTCGCGGCCATTCTGAAACGGCGTGACGACCTTGCCGTCGCCGCCGAACGTCGGGTCGAGCGCGCCCGGTGTGTTCTCCTGTGCGGTGGCGACGCGGTCTAGCGTGACCGTCAAGACCAACAGCAGCGCGGGCAGCGCGAAGAGCGCGACGCGGACAAGCGTGCGCCGCAGTGCGCGACGCTCGACGGGCATGCGGGACGGGCGGTTGGCAGGCGCAGATTGAGACGCGGAGGGGGCAGTATGGAATTTCATTTGAGTAACGTGCTCCGTGGAACGATATGCGGACAGACAATGCTTCCGGCTAATGATCTCGGCCAATGTTGACGGTCGGCAGCGCGCCGCAGGGATGCGATCTCGCGGCGGACACTGTAAATTTTTTAGACTTCTACACCAATTACAGGCGTATTCCAATAGTGAAAACGGACACGGGGCTAATAATTTTCTCCCCGTCGCGCCCAAGATGTTCTCTCCCGGCACGTTCGGGGGTAAAATTCGAGGCCAGATAATGGAGGCCGTATTGGAAACACCCTCGCCACAGGATGTTACGCGCATCCTCAAAGATTGGAGCGACGGCGACAAGGACGCACCGCTCCGCCTGATGCCGCTCGTCTACGACGAACTGCGCCGCCTCGCGCGCGACTACCTGCGGCGCGAGCGTTCCGACCACACGCTGCAAGCGACCGCGCTCGTCCACGAGGCTTACGTGCGCATGGTCGGCTCGCAAAAAGTCGGCTGGCAGAACCGCGCGCACTTTTACGGAGTCGCCGCGCGCCTGATGCGCAGCATTCTCGTGGATCACGCACGCGCGCGCGCCGCCCTCAAGCGCGGCGGGCAGGCGCAGAAATTAACTCTGGACGAAGCGCGTATCCTGCCGCACGAGCGCGCCGCCGATCTCGTCGCGCTCGACGACGCGCTGAAACTGCTGGCGCAAACTTACCCGCGCAAAAGCGAGGTGGTGGAGCTTAAATTTTTCGGCGGGCTGGAGGCGAAGGAGATCGCGGAGGTGCTGGGCGTCGTGGAAAAAACCGTCCTGCGCGATTGGAACTTCGCCAAGCTGTGGCTCTGCCGCGAACTGAGCAAGGAGCTAGCGGGTGGAGACTGAGAGGGCAGAACGGGTCGCGGAACTCGTCGAGTCTGCGCTTGAGCGCGAGCCGTCCGAGTGGGGCGCATTTCTCACGGAGTCGTGCGGCGGCGATCAAGCGTTGCGCGCGGAGGTCGAATCGCTGCTGCGGCATCAGGAGCGAGCGCGCGATTTCATCGAAGCGCCCGCGTTTCAGATGGCCGCCGAATTGTTTGACGACAGCGACGGCGAGTTGCAGCCGGGGCAGATGCTCGACGGCTATGAAATCCATAAGCTGCTCGGCGAAGGCGGAATGGGCGAGGTCTATCTCGCGCGCGACGTGGAGCTTGGCCGCGAAGTGGCCGTCAAACTCGTGAAGCGCGGCCTCGGCACATCCGACGTGCTGCGCCGCTTCCGGCACGAGGAGCAAATTCTCGCCAGCCTGAACCACCCGCACGTCGCGCGCCTCTTCGGCGGCGGCAGGACGAAAGAGGGGCTGCCGTACTTCGTCATGGAGTACATCGAAGGGCTGCCGATTGACAAGTTCTGCGACTCGCGCCAACTCCCGACCGCCGCCCGCCTCCAACTCTTTCGTCAGGTCTGCGCCGCTGTCTCTTACGCGCACCGCCACCTCGTCGTCCACCGCGACATCAAACCCTCGAACATCCTCGTCACGCCCGCGGGCGAACCGAAACTGCTCGACTTCGGCATCGCCAAACTGCTCGATCCCCTGCGCGCGCAGGAGGCGACGCCTCGCACCGTCACGATGCTCGGCGTGATGACGCCCGAATACGCCAGCCCCGAACAGGTGCGCGGCGAACCCGTCACGACCGCCGCCGACATCTATAGCTTGGGCGTGCTGCTCTACGAACTCCTGACCGGCCACCGCCCCTATCATTTGCACAGCCGCCGCCCCGACGAGATCGTGCGCGTGATTTGCGAGCAGCAGCCTGAGCGTCCGAGCACGGCGATTAGCAGGCGCGAGGAAGTGCCGGGAGAGGGCGGCGCGCCCGCCAAGCTCATCACGCCGGAGTCGGTTGGCCGCACGCGCAACGAGCAACCGGCGCAACTGCGCCGACGCCTCGCGGGCGACCTCGACAACATCGTGCTGCTCGCGCTCAGGAAAGAACCGGCGCGCAGGTATGCCACGGTCGAACAGTTTTCCGATGACATCCGCTGTTATCTGGAAGGTCTGCCGGTTTTCGCCCGCAAGGCCACCTTCGGATACCGCGCCGCGAAGTTCATCGCGCGACATAAAGTGGGCGTGGCCTCAGCCGCGCTCGTCGTGCTGGCGATCATCGCCGGGCTCACCGCGACCATCTGGCAGGCGCGGGTCGCAAGGAACGAGCGCGTCAGAGCCGAGCGGCGTTTCAACGACGTGCGCAAGTTGGCGAACTCGAATTTGTTCGAACTGCACGACGCCATCGCTAACCTCCCCGGTTCGACGCCCGCGCGCGAACTGCTGGTCAAAAGGGCTTTGGAATATCTGGACAGCCTCGCGCAGGAATCGCAGGGCGACGCCTCTCTGCAACGCGAGTTGGTCGCCGCCTATCTCAAGGTGGGCAACGTGCAGGGCAACCCGAACAACGCCAATCTCGGCGACACGGCGGGCGCGCTCGAAAGCTACCGCAAGGCTCTGGCGATTGCCGCGCGGCTCACGGCGTCCGATCCGTCCGACGCCCAGACGCGCCGTTTCGTCGGCGTCATCAGCGAGAAGATGAGCGACGCGCAGGCCGCGACGGGCGACACGGCGGGCGCGGTCGAGAGCCAACGCAGATCGCTCTCGATCTTCAAGGCCATTGCCGACGCCGCGCCCGCCAACGCGGAAGCGCAACAGTCGCTCGCAATCAGCTACGTCAAACTCGGCGACGTGCTCGGCAACAGGAATTTCAACAACTCCGGCGAAGAGGCCGGGGCGATGCAGAGTTACCGCTCGGCGGCGGCCATTCTGGAGACGCTTTACGCCGCCGACCCCGCCAACCCCAAGACGCGTCGCCTGCTCGGCCTCATCTACGAGCGGCTCGGCACGATGCTCGAAGCGGCGGGGAAAGCGGATGAAGCGTTGGAGACCTACCGCAAATCCAGAGCCATCCGCGAACCGCTCGCGGCAGACTTTCCCACCGACACCGACGCGATCCGCGACGCGGCCATCGCGCATGAAAAGATCGGCGACGCGCTGGCCGCCAAAGGCGAACTCGCGGAGGCTCTGGAGAGCCGTCGCAAGTCGCTCAAAATCTTCCAGAGCCTCGTGGATGCCGACCCGCAAAACGTGCAGGCGCGGCAATCGCTGGCGATCAGCTATCTTCATTTAGGAGAGGTTCTGGGTAATCCAGGGGCTCCGAATCTCGGTCGCCCCGCCGAGGCGTTGAAGTATTACCGGCTCGCGTGGGAAATCCTCAAGGCCGATAACGATCCAGCCGCGACCGCCAATGTGAAGACGCGCGAAACTCTCGAAGTGATCCGGCAGCGGATGGAAGCCCTCGGCGCACGCCCCTAACTTGCGCGCGGCGGCCACGCCGATATTCCGGCGCACGCGCCCGGCCTGAAATAGCGGCGCGGGCAAAAGGTGATTGACTTGCGGAGCGCGGCGCGCTTATATTGCGCTTGTTCGCTATCCCGAAGCTTGAACGCGCCTTTCTGTCCCAACCCGTAGAGACCATGCTGAGCCTGATACTTCTCCAAGCGGCGAACGCCGCCGCAGATGCGACAACGGCAGCGGCGACGAATACGCCCGCCACCGCGCAAGTCGGCAGCCCGGTCACGGCTTACTGGCCGGTGATGATCTTCTTCGCCTTCGCCGTCGTCTTTCCGGTGTTGCCCATCGTCCTCGGGCGGCTGCTTCGTCCGAGCATCTGGCAAAAAGACAAGATGCGTCCCTATGAGTGCGGCATTGACCCGACGACCGAGGCGCACGACCGTTTCACCGTGCGCTACTACATCGTGGCGATGCTCTTTCTCATCTTCGACGTAGAGACGATCTTCCTGCTGCCGTGGGCGATCATCTTCATGGGCGACGATTTCTCGTTCACCAAGTTTGCTCTCGTCGAGATGCTCGTCTTCATCGGCATCCTCGTCCTCGGCTACTACTACGCATGGCGCAAAGGCGCGCTCGAATGGGCGTGAGATAAGTTTCAGGCTTCAGGTTTCGAGTTCAAGACAATGAACTTCAAACCTCAGACCTGCGATCTGCAACTAAAAACCTCTTATGGCTGAGCATCCTGAAGGAATCGTACTGACGACCGTAGACGCGATTTTCAACGCGCTGCGGCGGAACGTGGCCGCGCCCGTGATGAACGTCGGGCCGGTGCGCGACACGGTGAACTGGGCGCGCAAGTCCGCGCTGTGGCCGATGACGTTCGGGTTGGCCTGCTGCGCCATCGAGATGATCGCGACGGGCGCGGGGCGTTTCGACATAGACCGTTTCGGCGCGGGCGTCTTCCGCCCCAGCCCCCGGCAGAGCGACTTGATCATCGTCGCCGGTACGGTGACGTTGAAGATGGGGCCGGTCGTGCGCCGCGTCTACGATCAGATGCCCGAGCCGAAGTGGGTCATCGCGATGGGCGCGTGCGCCTCGACGGGCGGGCCGTTCGATTCCTACTCCACGATGCAGGGCGTGGATCGCACCATCCCTGTTGACGTGTACATCCCCGGCTGCCCTCCGCGTCCCGAGGCGCTTCTCTACGGCCTCATGCGCCTCCAAGACATCATCATGAAAGAAGCCCCCTCCGCCTACCTCTTCGACTCCGACGGCACAGTCCATCGCCAACGCCAACTCGAAGGCGATCTCGAAGCCGGTGGCGCGCCGACGCCCGAATCGAGGGAATCAGGCGAAGGCATGAGCGCGAGCGGTTAGCAGCGCAGCAGACGCATAAATTGTGAGGCCGCAACTGCCCGTCAGTTGCGGCCTCACTTTTCTGTGCGCGGTCGCACATTATTACGGTCTCCCGTGCAGAGTCGCACGCCGCCCTTGAAACGTTTTGCCACGCCGCCGCATATAACTTATAGAGGATGGTGGACGGGATAAAAGCCATAACTGCGCCGGGCGCAGGGAACGCCATGTCGTGTCGATCTTGACCCGCGACCGGGCAAAAAATGTATTGCCGGTCGCACTGGCAAAGGAGTATGCCGCCCTCCTCCTCGCATCTCACAGCCCGCTCGTGAGTCACTAGCCGCTACTTGATAAACCCCCTGAAAAGGAGCCGCCTCATGAACTTCGCATCTCTGATCCAGCAAATTCAACTACACCCGATTTACACTTTTATCGTGGTCGTGATCGTCGGCGCGGTCTTGCGTATTTTATTCGCCCAGCACGGAATCTACATCTGGTACTACCTCGTTATCCTTGCTACGCTGATCGGGGCTGTAGTCTCGGATCACTCGGCCTATTTCTACGTCTTCCTGCTGGGCGGCGCGACGGCGTTTGCTGAAATCATTAGCAAGTTCAGTTCCGAACCGCTCAAAGCTTTAAAGACTCCGCACGCGTTCGTCTATCATCTCCTGAACGGCGGGATCGCCGTTTTCGCACTCAAGGTGCTCACCCTTTACGGCGCGGCCAACACGACGGAACTCGATCAACTTAAAAACGTCGTCATCGCCGGGCTGGGTTCGATGTTGATCATGCGGTCGAAGCTGTTCAACATCAAGGTGAGCGGCGAAGACGTTTCGTTCGGGCCGGAGCAAATCATCAAAATTTTCTTCCGCTTCATGGAAGACGCGATTGACCGCGTGCGCGCCCGCTACCGGATCGACTTCGTGAAAAAAACTCTCGGCAACATCAATTTCAATAGCGTGTACGAATACAGTTTGACGATGCTGATGGCCGCGCAAGCTCTGGATGAAGCTCGGAAGGAAGCTTGCCGGCAGGAGATCATGAAAATCCGTGCGGGCGAGCCGGAGGACGCGCAACTGCGCTCTTACAATCTCGGCTTCATTCTGATGAACGAGATGGGCGAAGACTACGTGACGGAGTTGTTCGGCAAACCCGAGACGAACTGGTTGATCAGCGCGCCCAAACCCGCCGAGAAAACCGATGCTGTGTTTCCAGAGCTCGTGAA
>DASPJG010000711.1:0-5952 GCA_035628755.1 Pyrinomonadaceae bacterium | reverse complement strand
CTTCCGCGACGAAGACCTGCGCGCCGACCGCCAGCCGGAGTTTTCACAACTCGACGTGGAGATGAGCTTCCCGACGCTCGAACGAATTTACGCTATCACGGAAGGCTACTTCGCGCGCGTCTTTCGCGCCTGCCTCGGCATCGAGTTGCCCACGCCTTTCCCGCGCATGTCTTACGCCGAGGCGATGCGCCGCTACGGGAGCGACAAGCCCGACCTGCGTTTCGGGATGGAACTCCAAGACCTAATACCCGCTTTGCATGAATCAGGCTTTCCTCTTTTTTCTTCGGCGTATGCAAGTGAAAGGGGACATTCAATACAAGGCATCGTTGTCTCTGGCGGTGCAGCACTGTCGCGGAAAATTCAAGATTCAATATATGACATTGCCAGACGGCGTATGTCTGACTTCGGTGTCGGGATGCTCAATTGGTTAAAAATTGGCAGAGAAACCACCTTTTCTAAAGAACTTGGCGAACTTACTTTCAGGCGCTTGACGGAAATAACAGCAAGCCAATCAGGAGACGCTATCCTTATCGCACGAGGGATACCTAAGCGGGTGGTTGCATTTTTGGGCGCGATGCGTGTTGATATTGCGCGGCATCTGAAGTTGATCCCCGAAAACGCTTATGCGCCGCTCTGGGTGACGGAGTTTCCGATGTTCGAGTATGACGAGGAAGGGGATCGTTACTACGCGATGCACCACCCTTTCACCTCCGCGCTCGACGAGGACTTGCCGCTCCTGCAAAAGGCGGTTGAGGAAGGCGAGACGGCGTTGCTCGGCCAGCTTCGCGCGAAGGCTTACGACACGGTGATCAACGGCGTCGAGGTTGCGGGCGGCTCGATCCGTATTCACCGGCGCGACGTGCAGCGGCTCATCTTCAAGGCGCTCGGCATGTCGGAGGAGACGGCGCGCGAGCGTTTCGGGTTCTTCCTCGACGCACTTGAGTTCGGCACGCCGCCGCATGGCGGCATCGCCTCCGGCATCGAACGCACGATGATGGTCTTAGCCAACACGGAGAACATACGCGACGTGATGGCCTTCCCGAAGACGGCCTCAGCTGCCGACCTGATGATTGACGCGCCCGGCGAAGTTGACCCGCACATGCTCGCGGATTTGCACGTCCGCATTGACGAAGCGTAGCGCGCCGCCGGGGCGCAGCAAGGTAACGACGAACATGAAACGTCTCATCTCTCAAACGCTCGCCCTGTTGTTGGTCTGGATGCTGTGTGTCGTCGCACCGGCGCAGACGCCACCTCCGCCCGCGCCGCCGCGCATCGCCGTGCGCGCCGCGCGCATGCTCGACGTGCGAAGCGGCCAGATCATCACAAACGCAGTCGTGCTCATCGAGAACGGGCGCATCCAGTCAGCCGGGAGCGGTCTGGCGATCCCGGCGGGCGTGGAAGTGATAGACCTCGGCGGCGCGATGCTCCTGCCCGGTCTCACCGACAGTCACACACACCTGTTGCAGAACTACGACAAGCGGATCGGCGGCGACGACCCGAACATGATCCTGACCGTGACGCAACTCGGCACGACGCGCCGCGCGCTGCTCGGCGCATTGCAGGCGCGCGAGATGCTGGAAGCGGGCTTCACGGCGGTGCGCGACGTAGGCAACTCCGGCTGGAACGGCGATGTCGCGCTGCGCGATGCCATCCGCGCGGGCTGGGTGACAGGCCCCCGCATCTTCGCTTCGACGCGCGCTCTCTCGGCGGCGGGCGGGCAGTTCGGCGGCGTCTCGGCGGAGATGCAGAAGATACTCGAACAGGAGTATGTCGTCGTCAGCGGCGTCGAGGAAGCGCGGCGCGCCGTGCGGCAGGCGTTTTACGACGGCGCGGATTTAATCAAAGTGATCGTCAACACGGGGCCGCGCGTCGTGTCGCTCGAAGAGTTGAAAGTGATCGTCGAAGAGGCGCACCGCGTGAACCGCAAAGTGTCGGCGCATGCCATCGGCGACGCGGCCACGCGCAGCGCGGTGGAGGCGGGCGTTGATTCCATCGAGCACGCGTACACCATCCCCGACGACGCGCTCAGGATGATGGCCGCGAAAAAAATCTTCCTCGTCCCGACGGATTTCCCGCCGGAGTTTTATCTGCCGCCGGACACGCTGACGCCGGAGCGGCGTGAGGCCGCGTTGAGAAATATCAAGGGGTTTACCAGCGGCAGCCGGGAGCGTCTGGCGCGCGCCCTCAGGATGGGCGTGCGCATCTCCGCCGGTTCCGATTCCTACTACGCCGAGCCGGGACAGACGCGCGGGCAGACGAGCAAACTCATGTTTCGCGCCTATGCCGAGTCCGGCATGACGCCGCTTGAGATCATCCGCGCCGCGACGATCAACAACGCCGAGTTGTTCGCGGGAGAGCGCGCCCTGTTCGGCAGCATCGAGGCGGGCAAGTTCGCAGATTTGATCGCCGTCGCGGGCGACCCCCTCAAAGAAATCACCGAACTCGAACGCGTGCGTTTCGTGATGAAGGGCGGCATTGTCGTCAAGGACGAGTTGACGGCGAGAGGCGCGGCGGCAGCCACGGCGCGCCCGTCGAAGTAAAGTTTTGCGAAACACTGGTCAGGCAGAAGGGGGACGCCGTATCGTCACGCTCCGTCGCGCGCAAGTCGAGGAGATGATCGCGCACGCGCGTGAGGCTCGCCCCGCAGAGTGTTGCGGCCTCGTCGGCGGCGACGGCGAAGGCGTCGGGGCGTCGGTCTATCGCCTGCGCAACATCGCGCCCGACCCGCGCGTGGCCTACGACGGCGACCCGCAGGATTTGTGCGAGGCGCAACGCGCGATGCGCGCGCGCGGCGAGGCATTGCTTGGCATCTATCACTCGCACCCGCGCGAGGCCGTGCCCGCGCCATCCGAATCCGATGTGCGTCTGGCCTATCACCCGTCGGCGATCTACTTCATCATCGGCCTCGAAGAAGGTGCGACGGGCGCGGGAGACGCTACTGCCGCGAGCCTGCACGCGTTTCGTATTTTTAGGAGCGAAAATTTTTGGGAGAGGGTAGAATACGCGGTCATCGAGAGTTGAATTGAGGCGAACCTGCGCCGCGCGCGATTCGTAATAGTGGCTATGTCGGAGAAGAGAAGCAAGTACGATACAGACCCGCTCGATCCTGATTTCGTCCGCCAGACGGAGCAGATCAGCGGCGCGGCGCGCGAGACGGCGCGCACGCCGAACGAACAGGCGCGCCTGAACCCCGACGCCGATGCGCCCACGCGTCGCATTGACGATCATCTCTCACAACCCTACCCGTCCATCTTCGTGCCGCCGCAAACGACGACGCCACCGCCGCCGGGTTATCAACAGCCGACGTATCAACAGCCGACGTTTCAACATCACGCTTACCAGCAGCCTCCTTACCCGCCGCAGCCCGCGCCCGCCAATTTAGGCAGCAACGCGCCGATGCCGGGTGCGCCGCACGCGCCGCAGCGACCCGCGCCGCCCACGTCGCGCGCCGTCGGCGGCATCGGCATCCCGGAAAACATCGCGCTTGTCCTGCCCTACGTGCCGTTCTACATCGGCATCGTCGGCGCGATCATCGAACTGGTGCTCGTGCCGCGCACCGAGACGCGCGTGCGCTTCCACGCGGCGCAAGGTCTGGCTCTGCAACTTGCGATACTCATCATCTCTCTACTGCTGGGATTTCTCGGCGACCTCTCAGGCGTCGGCCTCGGGCGCACCTTCTTCTCCATTGCCGCCAACATCTTCCTCATCATCTCCATCATCCGCGTCTGGAAAGGCGAGACGCACTATCTCACGCCCCTCGACGAAGCCACCAGTTGGCTCTACGAGCGCATTGAGCCGCGAAAATAGATCGGCGCAATAAAGCCGTCAGGCGTTCGCGCTCCGCGCACGTCGTCTTCGCGCCGTTAACCTTGCGGCACGACCGCGCCCGCGAATAAGTTTCGCCGACGGTCTTTGCGCCGCTTCCGTAAGGGGAAGGTACGCCGGCTCACGTCCTTCGCTTTTCTTTTACGCTTCCGCCCGCCCGTTTTGTGATAATCTCGCGCGTGTCTCTCCACCCGGACGTGAATTTTACACGTCAGTCAATTCAACTCACCGAGGTGCAGTCTCTTGGTTTTGCTACCCAAATTCCGCGCGCGGCTCGTGCTGGTTGTCGCCGCTACCGCGCTCGCCGTGTTTCAACTCTTGCCGCCGGTCGAAACTTTAGCGCAGCGAAGTCGCCGCCCGCGTCGTGTCTCTCGCCCGCCGGTCGCGGCGCGCGCGAATGCGGCGCAGCAGGACGCGCGCGTGGCGCAGATCGCCGACGAGTATTTGCGCGGGCACTTCGCTTTCTACCCGTCGGAGGCGACCGCGCTCGGCGTGCATGAGTTCGACGGCATGCTCGAAGCGCGCGACGCGAATTCGATTGCGCGTGAGGTGAGACGTTTGCGCGCCGCGCTCGCCGCGCTCGGGCGCGTGCCGGAATCGAGGCTGTCGCCAGAAGCGCGCTACGATTATCTCGTGCTGCAATCGCACGCGCGCGCGGAGTTGCTGGAACTCGAAGACGTGCGGATGTGGCAGCGCAACCCGAACGTCTATAACCGGCTGCTCGCGTCGGGCGTGGACAACATCTTGAAGCGCAACTACGCGCCCATCGCCGCGCGCCTCGACGCGCTTGTCGCGCGCGAACGGCAGATCGCGCGCCTGCTCGCGGACGCCCGCGCTAATCTGCAAAACCCGCCGCGCATCTACACGGAGACGGCCATCGCGCAAGTCGGCGGCAGCATTGATTACTTCAAGACGGTCGTGCCGCAGATGTTCGAGCGCGCGGGCGGCGGGCGTCTCCCGGCGGCGCGGCGCGCGGAGTTTGAGACGACGAACGATGCGGTCGTCCACGCGCTCGTCTCTTTCAGGGATTGGCTGCGGGATGAACTGCTGCCGCGCTCTAACGGCGACTACGCCATCGGCGCGGAGAATTATCGCCGCAAACTTCTCTACGAGGAGATGGTGGAGACGCCGCTCGCGCAGTTGATTCGAGAGGGCGAGCGAGAGTTGCGCCGCACGCAGAACGAGATGCGCGCGGTGGCCGAAGAGATCGCGCCGGGACGCGACTTGATGGACACGCTCCGCTCGCTGGGGCGCGAACACCCCGGCGCGAACGGCCTCGTCGGGGAGACGCGCGCCGAACTGGATCGCATCCGCGCCTTCGTCCGCACGCAGGGGATTCTGACGCCGCCCGCGAGCGAAAATCTACAGGTGGCGGAGACACCGGAATACGCGCGCTCGACGAGTTTCGCTTCGATGGACACGCCGGGCGCGTTCGAGCGCGTCGCAACCGAGGCTTACTACTACGTGACGCCGCCCGACCCGGCGTGGGACGCGCGGCGCAAAGAGGAGCACCTGAGTTTTTACAACCGCTACTCGCTGCCCATCGTCTCGATCCACGAAGTTTATCCCGGCCACTACTATCAACTGCTCGCGGCGCGTCGTTCGTCTTCGCGCGTGCGCGCCGTGTTCGGCTCCGGGAGTTTCATCGAAGGCTGGGCGCACTATGCGGAGCAGATGATGTTGGACGAGGGCTTCGGCGGCAACAACCCGAAGCTGCGGCTCGCGCAGTTGCAGGCCGCGCTGTCGCGCCTGTGTCGCTATCTCGTCGGCCTCAGGATGCACACGCAGGGCTTGAGCTACGAGGGCGGCGTCGAGTTCTTCATGCGCGAGGGCTACATGGAGCGCGCCAACGCCGAGCGCGAAGCCCGGCGCGGCACGCTCGACCCGACGTATCTCATCTACACGCTCGGCAAGATGGAGATTCTAGAGTTGCGCGAGGAATACAGGCAGCGCGCGGGCGAGTCGTTCCGGCTCGGCGAGTTTCACGACCGGCTGCTCAGTTACGGTAGCCCGCCCGTCAAGATTTTGCGCATGGCTCTGCTCGGCGACGCGACCGCGCCCTCGAACTCCACGCCCGCAAACGACGAGACGGAAGATCGCACGAACGTGGTGGAGTTCTCCGTGCTG
>DASPJG010000710.1:0-8562 GCA_035628755.1 Pyrinomonadaceae bacterium | reverse complement strand
CGCCGCATCAATCACGCGCTCCGCCTCAACATCCAGCCGCGCGCCGATGACTGAGACGGTTTCATCCTCAATCAACACGTCGGCCTTGTAATCATCAACGGCGGTGATGATGCGACCGTTACGAATTAAAGTTTTCATAGCACGTTTGTCTTTGCCGGGTTATAGCGTTTCAAAAGCTCTGTCCAAAGCTTCGATCAACTCGTCAACCGTGTCCTTCGTCGAGTTGAGCATGAGGCCGGTGCGGATGACGTTGCCGTAGAGGCCGCCTTTGCCGATGAGGACACCGCGGCGTTTGGTCTCCTCGAAAACCTTGAGGACAGATTGCGGGTCTGGTTCTTTCGTCTCGCGGCTACGGACGAGTTCGAGTCCCTGCATGAGCCCCATGCCGCGCACGTCGCCGATGACGGGGTGCTTGGCTTTGAGTTCTTCCAGACGCTCGCGGAAGTATGCGCCGACAGTGGCGGCGTTCGCGCGCAGGTTCTCGTCTTCGATCACTTTGATCACGGCGAGAGCGGCGGCCATCGAGACGGGGTTGCCGCCGAAGGTGGAGAAGGTGAGGCCGGGGAAACTGTCTGCAACTTCCGGCGTGGCGATGGTCATGCCGATGGGAACGCCGTTGCCCATGCCTTTCGCGGAGGTAATGATGTCGGGTTCGACGTTCCAGTGTTCGATGCCAAACCACTTGTCGCCGGTGCGCCCCCAGCCGGTCTGCACTTCGTCGGCGATGAAGAGGCCGCCAGCCGCGCGCGTGATCTCGGCGGCGCGCTCGAAGTATCCGGCGGGCGGCACGATGAAGCCGCCGACGCCGAGAATGGGTTCGGCCATGAAGGCCGCGATCTGGCCGGTGGTGGTCGTCTCGATCACGTCCTTGATGTCTTCGGCGCAGGCGAGGCCGCATTCCGGGTAGCTCAACTTGAGCGGGCAGCGATAGCAATAGGGCGCGCGCGCGTGGACGATTCCAGCGACCTGCGCGGGGAGCGGTCGCCATGTGGAGTGGCCGATGGCGGAGAGCGCGGTGGCCGAGCGGCCTGAGTAGCTGTGGCGCAGGACGACGATCTCGTGGCGGCCTGTGTGTAATTTCGCAGCCGTGATGGCGGTATCGTCGGCCTCCGTGCCGCTATTGGTGAAGAAGGATTTTTTGAGACGTCCGGGCGTGATCTGGTAGAGCTTTTCGGCGAGGTCTCCCTGTGGCCGGTTGGCGTAGAGCGTCGAAGTGTGCGAGAGAGTCTTGACCTGTTCGATGATCGCCGCGTTGACCTGCGGGTTGGCGTGGCCGACGCTGACCGTGAGCACGCCGCCGAAGCAATCCAGATAGCACGTGCCCTGATCGTCCCAGACGTATTGCCCCTCGCCGCGCACGAGCGCGACGGGTTCCTGATAGTAGGTGGCGACGGCGGGGAAGAGAAATTCTTTGTGCTTGCGGACGATGTCCGACTGGGCGGTCTGCGGTTCTGCGGTGCTCATCAGTATAAATTTCCTTCCCGTTTGCGTCCCGTGTAGTCAACGTAGACGACTTTGAGTTCGGTATAAAAATCGAGCGCGGTCGAACCCTGCTCGCGTTCGCCGACGCCGGTTGACTTGATGCCGCCAAAGGGTATGTGCGCTTCGCCGCCGGTAGTTGGCGAGTTGATGTGCGTCATGCCGGTCTCAATCTCGTCAACGAAACGAAAGATGCGCGCGGCGTCGTTGGTGAAGATCGAGGAAGACAGGCCGTACTCGCTGTCGTTGGCGATGAGCATCGCCTCGTCGAAATCTCTGGCGCGCATGACGGAGAGGACGGGGCCGAAAATCTCTTCGCGCGCGATGCGCATGTCGGGCGTGACGCCGACGAAGACGGTCGGCTTGACGAAGTAGCCTTTACTCAAGCCCGCGCCTTTGGCGATCTCGCCGCCGCAGACGAGGCTCGCGCCGTCTTCGCGCCCGATGTCCATGTAGGAGAGCACGCTTTTAAACGCCTTGCCGTCAACGAGTGGCCCTACTTCCGTGGCCGGATCGCTGCCGTCGCCGAGCCGGAGCGATTCGGCGCGCGCCGCGATGCGTTCGATGAAGTTGTCGTAAACTTTCTCGTGGACGATGGCGCGGCTCGTCGCCGTGCAGCGTTGGCCGGTCGAGCCGAACGCGCCCTGCGCGGTTGATTCGACGGCGAGATTCATGTCTGCGTCTTCGAGCACGATGACGGGATTCTTACCGCCCATCTCGCACTGCACTTTCGCGCCGCGCCGCGCGCATTGTTCGTAGAGTTTGAGGCCGACGTTGTTCGAGCCGGTGAAGGAGACGGCGCGCACCGCCGGGTGGTTCACGATCTCGTCGCCCGCCTCCGCGCCCGACCCGATGACGAGATTCAAGACGCCCTTCGGCAAGCCCGCTTCCACAAACAACTCCACGAGGCGCACGGCGGTGGCGGGCGTCACGGTCGCCGGTTTGAAGATAACGGTGTTACCGGCGACGAGCGCGGGCGCGATCTTCCAGACGGGAATCGCCACCGGAAAATTCCACGGCGTAATACAGGCGACGACGCCGTGCGGCTGCTTTAAAGTGTAGGCGAAGTTGGCGGGCAGTTCCGACTGGATGGTCTCGCCGTTCATGCGCCGCGCTTCGCCCGCGCAAAATTCGGCGACGTTCGTGGCGCGCCTGATCTCGCCGCGCGATTCGGCGAGCGTCTTGCCCTCCTCGCGCGTCAAGATGGCGGCGAGGTTCTCCGTGTCGTCTTCGAGCAGGCGCGCGAAACGTGCGATGATGCGGCCACGCGTGGGGGCGGGCGTCGCGCGCCACTCGCGAAAGGCCGCGTGGGCGACCTCGACGGCGCGGCGCGCTTCTTCGCGCAGCGAGAGGCGGATTGTGCCGAGCACGTCGTCCGTGTTGGCGGGATTGATGTTGGGCGCGGTCTGCGTGGCGTCCGAGAGAAGCCATTGGCCGTCAATATAATTGTGATAGATGTCCATAAGAGAGCGTTTCGGTCGCGCGTCTTCAGGGTGCGACCGGGCGTTTGGTTGCGGAGCGAACAGTGCCGGAGCTGAACGATTGTAGAGTTGGAAGCGTTTCGCTAAGCTGTGGCGCGCGTGGCCGCTGCTGCTTCAGCGCGGGCTAAAGTTTGCGCCGCCTCAGTTTGCCTCCACTTTATACCGCACAGCCGCACGGCGTTGCAATCTGAATTGATAATGACCACCGGAACGAGAAACCCTGACTTGAGCATGCGCGCACTGCTCGAACTTCGCGCCGCCGAAACCCCGGACAAAACCTTTCTCTTCGACGCACACGACGGGCGGAGTTGGACATACGCCGGGTTCGACGCGGCGGTCAACCGCACGGCCAACCTGCTCGCGGCGCACGGCATCGGGCGCAACGATGTGGTGAGTTTGTTCCTGCCAAACAGCGCGGAATACGTCATCGCCTACTTCGCCTGTTTCAAGACGGGCGCGCTCGCCGGGCCGGTCAACTCGCTGCTCAAGCTGGAGGAGGCCGCCTACGTCGTCGGCAACTCGGACGCGAAGTTGCTGCTCTATCATTCGCAGTTTCGTGACACGGCGGCGCAGGTGCAAAAGGATGTTCCGGGTCTCGCCGCCGCGCTTGAGTTCGACGACGTGGCGAACGTGAATGCAAACTCCGACGCGCCGCCCGCAGACTCCTGGCGCGAACTCGCGCTTGGCCGCGACGACGAGGCCATCATCATCTACACTTCCGGCACGACCGGAAAACCGAAGGGCTGCCTGCTCACACACGGAAACTTGCTGGCGAACGCGCGGCAGATCGTCAGTTGGTTGAAGTTCACGCCCGCCGACCGCCTGCTCTCCGTGATGCCGCTCTTTCACATGAACGCCGTGATGGTGACGACCATCGCGGCGATGTACGCGGGCGGATCGAGCGTCGTCAGCCCGCGCTTCTCCGCGTCGCGCTTCTGGCAGACGATCTCCGATTACGAGGTGACCTCGTTCGGCTCGGTGGCGACGATGCTCTCGATGCTGCTCGCCACTTACCCGGAAGGCGTCCCCGCCGGTTTGCGTCGAGAGCAACTGCGCTTCGCCATGTGCGGCTCCGCGCCCGTGCCCGCCGAAGTGCTGCGCCGTTTCGAGGAGACGTTTGATTGTCTCGTCATCGAGGGCTACGGTTTGTCGGAGTCAACCGTCCGCGCCACGTTCAACCCGCCCGACGCACGCCGTTGCCCCGGTTCGTGCGGGCAATCTATCGGCTGCGAGATCAAAGTGTTCGACGAAAATGAGAGGGAAGTCGCGCCCGGCGAGCGCGGCGAGATCGTCCTCAGGGGCGAGAACATTTTCAAGGGCTACTACAAGAACGAGGCCGCCACCGCGGAGGCTTTTCGCGGCGGCTGGTTTCACACGGGCGACATCGGCTACCGGGACGCGGACGGTTTTTACTACATCTCGGATCGCAAGTCGGACATGATCATACGCGGCGGCGAAAACATCTACCCGCGCGAAATTGACGAACTGCTCTACCGCCATCCGGCCATCGCCTCTGCCGCCGCCATCGGCATGCCCGACCCGCTCTACGGCGAAGAGGTGGCCGCTTTCGTCGTCTTGAAGGAAGGCGCGCAGGCGTCCGCCGGGGAACTGCTGGAGTTTTGCCGCGCGCATCTGGCCGACTTCAAATGCCCGAAGACCATCCACTTTCTGGACGAGATGCCCAAAGGCCCGACCGGCAAACTGCTCAAACGCGAACTCGCGAAACACTTCAAAACAGGCAAGTGAGCTGGAACGCTCCGGTCATTCGCCGTTTATGATCGACGTACCCGGTTGACAGCCAAACACAGTTGCATTAAAGTCCGCGAGCTTAATGCAAAAGACGCTAGATCACCTCCTTCCGATGTTGCCGCAGGTGTTGGGAAGTGGCCCGTCAAACAGTTCTGTCCTGAACGAAGGCCGCCGGTTTTTCCTTCCGTCCGACAGACAATAATCAGAACCCGACTACAGGTGTTATGCCGGTCAAACAAGATTTAGCGGGCGATGGCGCGCGCGACATGGCTTTCTTTTTCGATTGGCGCGAGACGTGTAGTTAAACGTGTAGCTGTGGGAGTGTGTAGTTTGTTGCTCCCCAAATTTTAAACCCCCACACTGCGCTTGCGCGCAGATGCTTGCCCCTTTTAGGAGACAGAGGAAAGATGAAATCCAGGAAATTATTTATTTTTACATTCGTTGTGGCCGTGGCGTTCATCGCCGCCAACACAATTGGCTTCGCTCAGAACCCGGCGTGTAACACGGTTGTCGTGACGGAGGATAACGTCACGCGTCAAGCGGAGAACACTCCGCCGACCGATAATTGGGTGTTGTATACGCGCGCTGGCACGCCTGCCACCGCGGGTCAGTTTGTGACCGGACCGGGGCAGCCGCCCCTCGGCGTCGGCAGCTTCCAAACAATCACGGCCACCGGAAGCGAGAAGGTGTTCCTGTTCAATTACGACCATATCGGCACGAGGCTGGCCGACATCACCAAGTTGAGCTATTCCACCTACCGGACTGCCGGAGCAGGCAATCAGTTGCCCGCCCTCAATCTGGAAATCGACTTCAACGGGCCGGAAGTTGCGGGCGGCTTCTCCACGCTGGTCTTCGAGCCTGTCTACAATCTGGATCAACAGGCCGTGGCGAACGACACGTGGCAGAGTTGGGATGCGTTCGGCAACGGGATTTGGTGGTCAACGCGGCCTATCAACGGCCAGTGCGCGGGTGCGACCTCCACGTGCGACAAGACGTGGACTGAGATTGTGCAGAACAATCCCGATGCGACCATTCTGGGCGGATACGGCATCAATCAGGGCAGCGGCAACGGCGGGCTGAACGCCAACACGGATGCCCTCGCGATTGGCACTGATGCTTCGTGCGTCGTCTATAATTTCGATCCGTACCGCGTGGCGACGAACCGAGACGATTGCAAGAACGGCGGGTACAAGATCGTCAGAGATGCCGACGGCAACGAGTTCAAGAATCAGGGACAATGCGTCTCCTATGTGAGTTCAGGGAAGTAGTCGAACTTCTCACAGGCAATCAGGGCGGGGTCGTTTAAAACGGCCTCGCCCTTTTTTTTGGCGTGCGGCGGGAATGAAAAAGTTCGTGGCCGAGGGGCGGCGCGTGCGTTATGATGCGGGAACTTTTCGCAACGAATTTCAAGGGGGCGGTTCGGTGCGTTCTTTGAGCCGGGGCACGAGCGTCCGGCACGGCACGCGCAGTAACTTTGCGTCGAACATCAACTGAAAGCCGTCTGAACAACTATGACGAAAATACACTTGAAACTTCTCGTGCTGTTGCTCGCGCTCTCCCTGAACTCGCACGCGCAGGAGCGGCGAAGCGCGCCGCGAGGGGCGACGGCGAACGCGGGCGTCCAGTCGGCGACGCGCGAGCAGCGCATCGCGGAGGCGGCGGAAGCCATGCGCCCGCAACTCATCGCGCAGCGGCGCGACTTTCACATGCACCCCGAACTCTCCAATCGAGAGGAACGCACCGCACGCATCGTCGCCGAACGTTTGAAGTCGCTCGGGTTCGACGAAGTGCGGACGGGCGTGGCGCGTCACGGCGTCGTCGCCGTGCTCAAGGGCGGGCGTCCGGGCGGGGTCGTCGCCGTGCGCGCCGACATGGACGCGCTGCCGATTCAGGAGACGAACGAAGTGCCTTACAAGTCACGGACGCCGGGCGTCAAACACGCGTGCGGCCACGACGTGCACACGACCGTGGAGTTGGGCGTTGCGGAAGTTTTGAGCAAGATGCGCGCGGAGATCAGCGGCACGATCAAATTCATCTTCCAGCCCGCCGAAGAAGGGCCGCCCGCGGGCGAAGAGGGCGGCGCGCCCTTGATGATCAAAGAGGGCGCGTTGGAGAACCCGCGCCCGCAGGCCATCTTCGGCCTCCACACCGAGCCGAACGTGCAGGCCGGGCAGATCGGCTACCATTCCGGCCCCGCGATGGCCTCGTCCGACACTTTCTCCATCACCATCCGGGGCAAGGGCGCGCACGGCGCGCAGCCGCAGATGGGCGTGGACGCGGTGGTCGTCGCCTCCGAGTGCGTGCTCGCGCTGCAACACATCCGCAGCCGCCGGATCGATCCGCTCGAACCGCTCGTCATCACCATCGGCACGATTCAGGGCGGCTCGCGCTTCAACGTCATCGCAAACGAAGTGAGACTCACCGGCACGATGCGCACGCACAACGACCGCGTGCGCGAGCGCGCCATCGAGTTGATGCGCGAGACGCTCACACACGTCACCGCCGCCTACGGCGCGACCTTCGAGTTGAACTTCGAGGGCAGCAACCCGGTCACGTACAACGAGCCGTCGCTCGTCGAGGAGACGCTGCCCACCATCCGCCGCATCGTCGGCGCGGAGAACGCGCTCGTGCTCAAGCCCTTCATGCCCGCCGAAGATTTCTCCTACTTTCAGAAGGTCGTGCCCGGCTTCTACTTTTTCCTCGGCGTCGGCAACCGCGCACGCGGCATCAACGCCGGTTGGCACACGCCCGACTTCGATGTGGACGAAGAGAGCCTCGTCGTCGGCGTTAAGGTGATGTCCAACGTGCTGCTCGATTACCTCGACAGGCAGAAGGAGAAGCGTTGAAGGCGGGCGACGTATGAGGGCGGCGGAATAAAAAGATTGACCGGCGGCGACGCGGGGCATAACCTCTGCTGCGACGCCCCCATTTAAACGCCGGACTCGCTTCAGAACGGCTCGTGACGGCAAATTTCGAGAGGAGAAATTGTTATGACAACCATCGTGATCGTGATCTTGATCATTCTTTTGATCGGCGCGGCTCCCGCTTGGCCGCACAGCCGGGGCTGGGGCTATTTCCCCAGCGGCACGCTCGGCATCATCCTTTTAATCATCATCATTCTCATTTTGCTGAAGCGAATCTGAGAGCAGGTTTCAGGTTTCAGCTTGCAGGTCGCGCGAACAGGCCGTCGCGTGTCTGAACTTGAAACTTTCAGCCCGAAACCCGAAACTATCCGCATGGCCTCAGTCGCACAACGCTTGCCGGAGAACGTCGAGGGTGATTTTTACGTTGACTCGACGTGTATAGACTGCGACGCCTGTCGCCAGATCGCGCCCGCAACGTTTCGCGACCACGGCGAGCGGTCTATCGTTTATCGCCAGCCCGAAAGCGGCGACGAAACCTTACGCGCCCTGATGGCGCTCGTCGCCTGCCCAACCGCCTCCATCGGCACGCTCAATCATCACAACACGCGCGCCGCCGTGGACGCTTACCCGGCGCGCGTCTCCGAGAACGTTTATTTTTGCGGCTTCACGTCCGAAGCGAGTTTCGGCGCGTGGAGCTATTTAATCGTGCGACCGGAGGACGAAGGCGGAAACGTTCTCGTAGATTCGCCGCGCTTCGCCTCGCAACTCGTCAAGCGCATCGAACGTTTGGGCGGCGTCCGGCAGATGTTTCTCACGCACGCCGACGACATCGCCGACCACGCGAAGTTTGCCGCGCGTTTCGGCTGCACGCGCATCATGCACGCGGCTGACGGCGCGGCGCGGCGTCGAGCGCGTTGTCGAAGGCGAGACGGAGATCGCGCTCGACGGGGAACTGCGCGCCATCCCCGTGCCCGGCCACACGCGCGGCC
>DASPJG010000709.1:0-6505 GCA_035628755.1 Pyrinomonadaceae bacterium | reverse complement strand
GCGCGCGGCGACTCCGGCGCGCTCGCGGGCTACGCGGAGTCGAAGTTGAGTCCCGGCGGCTACGCGTGGGGCATGCGTTATTCGGTCTGGTGTCGAGAGGAGATGCCGTTTCAAGACCGGCGCAAGATCGCCGCCCAGTCGCGCCGCCGCGACGGGTTGAACGGCTTTAAGATACAGGGCGCGCTGCCCGCCATCTGCGACGCCTGGCGCGTGCCGCCCTCGGCGCGCGTCGAGAACGAACCCGTCACCAGCGACATCCCGACGCTGATACTGGCGGGCGAGTATGATTCTTACACGCCGCCCGCGTGGGCGCGGCTGGCGGCGCGGACGCTGAAGCGCAGCCACTTTTACGAGTTGCCGGGCTTGGGGCACGGCGTCGGCTTCGGTAGCCGTTGCGCGCGCGAGGCGGTGGCCGCCTTTTTGAACGACCCCACGCGCCCGCCACAGGCGGATTGCCTCGCCGCCATGATGCGGCCTAAGTTTTTGATCAAAAATTGACACTCATGCGCTACGGGTTGATCGCAGGCAACGGGAGATTTCCGTTTTTGGTGATAGAGGGCGCGCGGCGCGCGGGGGTGGAGTTGTCTGTGGCGGCCATCCGCGAGGAGACAGACCCTTTGATCGAGCGCGAAGCGGGTCGCGTCGAGTGGGTGGGGATCGGGCAGTTGGGAAAGATGATTCGCTTCTTCAAGCGCGAGGGCGTAGAGCAGGCGATCATGGCGGGGCAGGTCAAGCACGTGCAGATTTTCAGCGGCGCGCTTCCCGACGTGCGCATGCTCAAGATGCTCATCTCGCTCCCGCGCCGCAACACCGATGCGCTCATCGGCGGGATCGCCGCCGAACTCCACAAGGAAGGCATCGAACTCATAGACTCGACGTACTTCCTGCGCGATCATCTCCCGGCGGAAGGCAGACTGACCAGACGCGAGCCGGACGCGCGCGAGCGTGGCGACATCGAATACGGCCTCGAAGTGGCGCGCGAGATCGCGCGGCTCGACCTCGGCCAGACCATCGTCGTGCGCGCACGCGCCTGTGTGGCCGTCGAAGCGATGGAGGGCACGGACGCCTGCGTCACTCGCGCCGGACAACTCGCGCGCGGGCGGCTCACGGTGGTCAAGGTCGCCAAGCCCGATCAAGACATGCGCTTCGACGTGCCGGTCGTCGGCGTCCCGACCATCGAGACGATGGCGCAGGCGGGCGCGACCTGCCTGTGCATCACCGCGGGCAAGACGCTCATGTTCGACCGCGCGGAGATGATCCGTCTGGCCGACAAACATCGCATTGCCGTCGTCGCCGTCCCGCCCGTCTAAGCGACACGAAGCGTGGATTAAAAGCCGCCGTATGCGTTCATCGCTCCGGCTTTAGTATCGGCAAGCCCAAATCCATTGACAGAGATGCGCGCGCGGCTTAGTCTAATAGACGGCAGTTTTGGCGTGCGGACGAGGCTGCTTCCACGCGTTAATGCGATGAGCCTTTCCGGCGCGATTCAGAGTGTTGCCCCAGACAACCTGCCTATCGCTCTTAAATGAGCCAGACATAACCCTGCCGGTTTTCGCCGCGGAGCGGTGAAACGCGCCGCACCCTGAACATTCCGAAAGCGTTTGCGATAGTTTTTGACCATGCCCGACGATTATTCCCCCATTCCTGACAGGCGTTCGACCGTGAAAAACTCGTCACCGCGCAAGCGACGGCTGGCGTTCGCGCGCCGCCTCGCCGCGTCGCTCGGCCTGTTGCTCTGTTTTGTCGTCATGCAGGGCGACGATGCGCCTGCGCGCGCCTACGGGCAGACGAGCGTGCAGCCTCTCGTGCGCGAGTTGTCTGCCGGGCAGATGCACACCTATCGCCTGACTTTGAACAGCGGCCAATTCATCCGCGCCGTCTTCGACCAGCGCGGCCTCGATGTCGAGGTCTCCCTGATGGACGCGGGCGGGCGCGAACTCCTGCGCGTCAACAACCCGGTCGGCGCGTGGGGTCTGGAGCCGGTCTTTTTTGAAGTGGAAGAGAGCGGCCAGTACACGCTCGTCGTGCGCCCGTCGAAGGCCAACGCCCCGCCCGGCCTGTACGCACTCACCCTCGACACCAGAGGCATGACCGACGCGGACAGGAGAACTCTGCCCGCCGAGCGGGTCTTCGCGCAGGCCACCGGCATGCTCCTTGCGCAAACCGCAGACGCCTACAGCGGCGCGATAGGCAAATACGAAGAGTCGCTCCGGCTGTTTCGCCTCGCAGGCGACCAGCGCGGCGAAATCACAACGCTCAACACCATCGGCTCGGTCAAGGCCGCGCTCGGCGAAAGCCGGAACGCCCTCGCCTACTTCAACGAAACTCTGCCCCTGTTGCGCGCCGCAGGCGACCGCGAAGGCGAGGCGAGAGTCTTGAGCAGCATCGCGCAGGTCTATTTCGCGCTCGGCAACAAAGAGAAGTCGCTTGAGAATTTTCAGTCGTCACTCCAACTCTTCCGCGCCCTCGACGAACGCACAGCCGCCTACACGCTGGCGAACATCGGGCTGGTGCGCGTCGAGATGACAGAGAGACGCGAAGCGTTGGCCGATTTTCAGGGGGCGTTGACGTTGCTGCGCGCGGTGGAAGACCGGCGCGGCGAAGCCTACGCGCTCAACCAGATCGGCCTCGTCCATAGTTCGCTCGGCGAACAGGCGTCGGCGCGGCGCGCGCATGACGAGGTGGTCGCGGTCATCCAGAATATAGACGACTGTGTGGAACTCGCGCCCGCCCTGTCGAACCTCGCGTGGGATTCTCTGGAGTCGGGCGATAAGCAGAAAGCCCTTGAGTATTTGAATCAGGCGCTCGCGCTGCAACAGAGCCTCGGCGACCTGCCGGGACAAGCCACCACGCTCAACAATCTGGGATTCGTCTATCACTCGCTCGGCGACAGGCCACGCGCGCTCTCGCACCTGCGTCAGGCGTTGACGCTGTTCCGCGAGTTGGAAGACAAGCAGGGCGAGGGCGACGCCTCGGCCAACCTGATGTACGCGCTCAGGGGCGGCAGGCAGTTCAATGCGGCGATCTTTTTCGGCAAGCGCGCGATCAACGCGTATCAGGAAGCGAGGGCGAATTTGCCCGCGCAGGACTTGATGGCGCAGCGAAGCTTTATCAGGTTGAGGGAAGTTACGTATCGGGAGTTGGCCGACCTGCTCGTCACGCAGGGACGGCTCGTCGAGGCGCAGCAAGTGATCGGCATGCTCAAAGAGCAGGAGTATCACGACTACGTGCGGCGCAGCGGCGAAGACACGGGCGGCGCGCCGAGAAAGGCCGCGCTCACGCCCGCCGAGAGCAGCGCGGAGAATAGCCACGAACTGCTCGCGGGACAACTGGCGTTGCGTGGCCGCGAGCGCGGCATCCTGATCTCGAAGCAGGGACGGACGCCCGAAGAGGAAAAACGTCTGGCGGCGTTGGAGACCGACCTGCAAGCGTCAGGGCAAGCCTTCCAGACGTTCCTCGACCGGCTCGGCGACGAACTGGGCAACACCAAGCAGGCGGCGCGCGTTGACCAACTGCGCGACTCGCAGGCATTGATGGACGACCTGCGCGAACTCGGCGCGGGCGCGGTCGCGCTCTACACCATCGTGGGCGCGGAGAAGTATCGCGTGATTTTAATCACGCCCGACGTGCAGCAGGCCGCCGAGTACCCGATTAAGGCCGCCGACCTCGAACGGAAGGTGCTGGCCTTCCGCGAAGCGTTGCAAAACCCGCGACAAGACCCTCGCCCGCTGGCCGCCGAGTTGTACAAAATCCTCGTCGCCCCAATCGCCAAAGAGTTGAGCGGCGCGCAGGCCGAGACGCTCATGTGGTCGCTCGACGGTGTGCTGCGCTACGTGCCGATGGCCGCGCTCTACGACGGCGAACGCTACCTCGTCGAACGCTTCCGCAACACGGTGTTCACCCCGGCGAGCAACAGCCGTCTGAAAGATCAACCGAGCGCGAAATGGAGCGGCCTCGGCCTCGGCGTGTCCAAGCCGCAATCGGGTTTCAGCGCGCTGCCCGGCGTGCCTGAAGAATTGCGCGGCATCATCAGCGAGCAGGAGGCCGCGAACGGCAGCGGCGGCGCGCTCGTCGGGAAAGTGTTTTTAGACGACGCGTTCACGGAAGAAAGCTTTCGCGCCGCGCTCAGGCAACGCTTCCCGGTCGTCCACATCGCCAGCCACTTCGCCGTGCAGCCGGGCAACGAGACAGACTCCTTCCTGCTGCTCGGCGACGGCGGACGCTTGCCGCTCTCCAAGATCAAGAGCGCGGTGAACATGTTCGGCGGCGTGGAACTTCTGACGCTCTCGGCCTGCGACACGGCGACGGGCGGAACGGGCGCGGACGGCAAGGAAGTGGAAAGTTTCGCCGTGCTTGCGCAACGTCAGGGCGCGAAAGCCGTGATGGCGAGCCTGTGGCCGGTGGCCGACGTGAGCACCAAGCAACTCATGCAGAGCTTCTATCGCATCCGCAACGCGCAGCCCGGTATGCTCAAGGCGGAAGCCCTCCGGCGGGCGCAGGTCTCGCTGCTGCGCGGCGAGGCGGGCGAACTCGTGGGGAGCATCGAACGGCGCGGGCTGCTGGGGAGCGCGCCGCAGCGCGGCAACGAGGGCGGCGCGGCGTCCGGCGGCGTCGGCAAAAGCAGCTTCGAGCACCCCTTCTTCTGGGCGCCCTTCATCCTCATCGGCAACTGGCGATAGACGGTTAGGAACGCGTGAGCGCGACCCAAACCAGCCCCGCGAGGGGCGGCGGATAGTCGCCCCGCCCGGCGGCGTAGGGCGCATTGAAGATGAAAATTATGAAGCCCCGAAGGGGCGACACCTGAACGATCTTCTGTGTCGCCCCTTCGGGGCTTCATCTTCTATTCCCTGCGCCCACGCACAGGCTATGGTCTGCCGCCTTACGCGGGGCTTGGCTTAATCGCTCGAAGCCTGTTGCTGTTGCGACGCGGCGCGCGGGTCGTAGGGCGTGGCGAGGAAGCCTTTGGCGACCGTCTGCGCGTTATCGTAGTTGATGCCGG
Organism: Pyrinomonadaceae bacterium; assembly: GCA_035628755.1. Taxonomy (GTDB): domain Bacteria; phylum Acidobacteriota; class Blastocatellia; order Pyrinomonadales; family Pyrinomonadaceae; genus JAIVJZ01. The sequence continues at coordinate 1,506 of DASPJG010000709.1, read as the reverse complement.
TCTCGACGGCCTTGTTGTACTCGGCTGTGGCGCGGGCGCGGTCGCCCTTGGCATCATAGGCGTTGCCGCGCTTGATGTGCGCCCAGACTTCGATCCACGAAGGCTTGCGGTTGCCGTTCAGGGCGGCGTCGAAATTGTCGAGCGCGGGATCGTAGTTGCGCTGTTCGAGATAGATCAAACCGAGATTGTAGTAGACCCACGAGTTCGACTTGTCGAGCTTGAGAGCTTCTTCGAGTTGCCGCTGCGCTTCGGCATACTGGCCTTCGCGGTAGAGTTCGATGCCGCGACGCGCGACGACCGAGATGCGCAAGTCTTCCGAGAGACGCAAGATTTTGTTGTTCGGGTCAACGATCACTTCGAGCGGCGCGCCCTGCGACTCGAAGTCGAAGTCTTCGCTCTTCTCGTCAATGCGGATAGTTGTGATCTGGTTCTGGTTATCGCCCTCGGCGCGCAGCATCACTTCGACGGGCATGCGCAAGCCCTCGAAGTTCTGCTTCACCGTGCCGCGTGCGCGAAACTTGTTGGTGCGCGTGCGGATGATCTGGTAGTCAACCGTGAATTCAGGGACGCCCGTGCCTTCCACCCAGCGCGCGAAGAAGTAGCGCATGTTCGTGCCCACCTCTCTTGTGGTGAGCCGCTCGAAGTCGTCAATCGAGACGCTCTTGCCGCGATACTCCTCGAAGAGAGCGCGCAAAATCTGATCAAACTTCTCTTTGCCGATGGTCTCGCGCAGCATCCTGAAGACCATCGCGCCCTTGTAGAAGACGATTGACTGGTACTGCGGCGAAGTGTCGTCGAGCTGCGAGGGCGCGCGCAGGATTGAAGCCGATTGCTCGAACATCAGGGCGCGTTCCTGCATGTCGCGCTGCGTCGCGTCGAGTTGCGCGCCCGTCAGCGACGATTCGCGCAGGGCGAACGCGCTCCACTCGGCGAGTCCCTGCGAGAGCCACGCGTCGTCAAATGATTTCAACGCAACCGTGAAGCCCCACCACTGGTAAGCGGCCTCGCGCTGCAAGCGTTCCTCTTTGGTCGTGCGCGCCGGGTCGAAGAAACTGGCCGACAGGAATTGCATGCCCGGTGCGGCATAAGCCTCTAGGCTCTCGTCGTCAATCTGCGCGATGGTGTAGCGCGTGCCGAAAGCGGGCGTGCCGTACTGCTTCGTGTAGAACTGCAACGCCTGTCCGAGCACTTCGCCGAAACGCTCGACGCGCCCCTCGTTCCCCGGTTGCACGAAGAACTGCAACTCGTAGCCGCCGATGCGCAGCGTCCGGGTCACGTAGCGACCGGCGGCGATGTTGCCGATGAGCGCGGGCTGGCTGTGAACGAAGCGATAACGCGTTGTGCCCGCCGCGCCGGGCGTTTGCGTCGGCGGCTGGTCGCTCGAACCGGCCACCTGAAATCCAGTGGGGACGACGACGGTGATGTCCGCGGTCGCGCGGTCGGCGGCGTAGTCGTGGAAGGGAAACCAGCGCGCGGCGTACATCAAATAAGAGCCTTCGTTGCCGA
>DASPJG010000708.1:0-5343 GCA_035628755.1 Pyrinomonadaceae bacterium | reverse complement strand
GTTGGTGCGGTCATACCACGTCGTCGCGTTGAAGTCCGCACCGATCTTCTGGAGCGTGGCGGCGATCTGCGTGTTGCGGTCTTTGTTGAAGGTGGGCGTGCCCTTGAACATCATGTGTTCGAGGAGGTGCGTCGAGCCGGTGTAGCCGACGGCCTCGTTGCGCGAGCCGACCTTGTAGAGCACGCACACGGTTGCCACGGGCGCGACGCGGTTCTCCACGAGCAATGCCTTCAAGTTGTTGGCGAGCCGGTACTCGCGTATGCCTTCGCCTTCGGCGACGAAGCTGATTCCGCTTGGGAGTTTCTCGTCCTGCAAAACTTCTCCGATCTCCTTCACTCTGGATGTGGGACGCTCGACATGCTAACAAACTTGGAGACGGAGTGCGAAACAGGCGCGCTTGACGGCGGTCGGGCTTCTCCCGACGCCCGCCCGACAGTAAAAATCCGCCAGCGAATTTTCACGTCGCGGCTTTGCACTATAAAGTACTTGACGTAGTTGCCGCGAAGGCGTATTGTACGCCTGATGACTGTCGCCAAACTCACGCGCTTACGCGCGGTCGAAGAGCCGGAGCCGCCCGCCCTGCACGCGCGGGCGATGGATAACTTGCGCTTCATCCGCGAGACGATGGAGAGCGCGGCGTCGTTCACAGCCGTCTCCGGCTGGGGGCTGTGCGCCGTGGGCTTGACTGCGCTCGCCGCTTCCTATCTGGTAGTGCGGGCGACGGAGCGCGGCGCGTGGCTCAAAATCTGGCTCGCGGAGGCCGTGCTTTCGCTTCTCATCTCGATAGTGGCGATGAGCCGCAAGGCGCGCGCGGCGCGGCAGCCGCTACTTTCCAAACCGGGGCGCAAACTTCTCTTCAACCTCGCGCCGCCGCTCGTCGTCGGCGCGCTCCTGACCGTGGTGCTCTCTCGCTACGGCACGGCGAGCGTGATCCGCCCGATGTGGCTGCTGCTCTACGGGGCGGGCGTGGTGACGGGCGGCGCGTTTTCCGTCAGGATCGTGCCGGTCATGGGTCTGTGCTTCATGCTGACGGGCACGCTCGCGCTCTTTAGTCCGGCGGCTTGGGCGGACGCCTATATGGCTGCCGGGTTCGGCGGCCTGCACATCATCTTCGGCCTGCTCATCGCGAGGAAACACGGTGGCTAAAACGAACGCACTCAAAAGCAATCAACGGAAGACCGGAGGGCAACGCAGCGACCTGCGCGCGGTCGGGCAAGCCGCTGCCGATAGCAGCGGCGAGACGCCAGCAGCGGCGACGAGCGCGGTGGAGTTGGATCGCTTGATCCACGAACGCCTGCGGCTCGGCATCGTCAGCGCGCTCGCGGGCAACACCTCGCTCACGTTCAACGAACTCAAAGAGATTTTGAAGACGACCGACGGTAACTTGAGCGTCCACGCGCGCAAACTCGAAGACGCAGAGTACATCGCCTGTGAGAAGTCTTTCGAAGGGCGCACGCCGAAGACCGAGTTTCGCCTGACGGACGCCGGGCGGCGCGCGCTCGAACGCTACCTCGACCACATGGAATCAATCATCCGTACAGCGCGGGAACGCTGAGTCTAAAAATTTTTTGCCTGGTGACTTTATGAAGCAAAGGGCTTTGCAAATAGTGGAGGGTGACGGCCTGCACGTTGCGATCATCATGGACGGCAACGGGCGTTGGGCGCAGGCGCGGGGCTTGGCGCGCACGTCTGGACACCGTGCGGGGGCGGAGGCCGTGCGCCGCGTGGTGGAGGCCGCACCCCGCTGCGGCATCGGGACACTCACGCTCTACGCCTTCTCCTCCGATAACTGGGCGCGGCCTCAGCGCGAGGTGTCGCTCCTGATGCGGCTCCTGCGCCATTACCTGAACGCGGAGTCGGAGAAATTGCGGGAGCGCGGCGTGCGCCTGAACGTCGTCGGGCGGCGCGACCGCTTGCTGCCCCCGCTCAGGGCAGCCATCGAAACGACGGAAGCTAAAACTGCCGACGGTCGCGCGCTCCGTTTGCGGCTCGCGGTTGACTACTCGTCGCGCGAGGCGATTCTGCGCGCGGCGACGGTGCTGAGTTCCGAACGCAGATCAACCAGCATGGTGACGCGTCAAGATTTCGCGTCGCTGCTCGGTCTCGCGTTGAACGACGACGCGCCCGCGCGCGACGTGGACTTGTTGATCCGCACGGGCGGCGAACAGCGCGTGAGCGATTTTCTGTTGTGGGAGAGCGCGTATGCCGAACTCTATTTCACGCGCCGGATGTGGCCTGATTTCACGGCGGACGATCTCGCGTCGGCGGTCGCGGAGTTTCACGGGCGCGAACGCCGTTTCGGTTGCGTGCCCGTCGCCACGGCGGGAGCGTTGTGATTGGCGCGTTTGTGCGAATTTGAGAGAGACGCTATCGGAAGTTAGAGAGGCGTGGAGCGGGATGTTGGAACAAGCGCGTAGAGCGAACGTGTAACGGTGGCAGCAGAGATCGAGTTGGAGGGCGTATGAACAACCGGACGAAGTTGGGGTTGAACATTCTGGAAGCGGCTTTGTTGTTGGGCGTGCTCGGCGACGCGCTGCTCAGGCAGACGCCGTGGGGCTTGAACGTCTTCCTATGGACGGGCGCGCTCGTGGCGGCGATGTACGCACTGCACGTGCGCTCGGGCGGGCGCGCGAGCTGGCGCGCTGACGGCGGGTGGTTGTTGCTGCCCATCGGCTTCTTCGCGGCGGCATTCGCGTGGCGCGATTCGGCGACGTTGAAGTTGCTCGACGGGCTGGCGTTGTTCGTCGCCTTCGCGCTGCTGGCGTGGCGCGCACGCGGGCGGAAGATACGGCTGGGAGGGCTGGCCGATTACGCTCTGGGTCTGGGACACGCGGCGTTCAACGTGATGTTTGCGAGCCTGCCGCTCGTCATCAGCGACGTGCAGTGGGCGAAGATTCCGCGCAACGGCGTGATGCGTCATGCGTGGGCGGCGGCGCGCGGGTTGGTCATCGCAGTGCCGCTGTTGTTCATTTTCGGCGCGCTGTTCATGGCCGCCGACGCCGTGTTCGAGGGAATCATACGGCAGACGTTTCAATCCGACACGGACGAGTTGTTCTCGCACTTCTTCCTGACGTTCATGTTCGCATGGATGACGGGCGGCTTCCTGCGCGGCATGACGCTGGCCGAAGAGACGACGGGCACAGTGACACAGACCGCGCCTGCGCAGTCCGTCCCGGTCGCCTACACTTCGATCACGGTTGACGACAGGGAACGACACGGCGCAGCCGCGACGGGCGGGACGCGCGCGGGTGAAGCAAACGTACACAGACAGCCGCCGGGGAGCGTGGTGGTCGAAGGCGGGGCGACGGCGGATGACAAGATCAATAGTGAAGGCGAGAAGCCGGGGGGCATAAGTGAGACGCCGAGCGGCGCAGGCGAGGAGCGCGCGGGCATCGAAGAGGCGCGCGTGCAGGCGAGCGGCGCGACGGCGTTTGCGGAACCAGCGGCGGTGCGAGGGTTTTCGCTGGGTGCGGTCGAAGTGGCCATCGTGCTCGGGTTGCTGAACGTCCTGTTCGCGTGCTTCGTCGTCGTGCAGTTTCGCTATTTCTTCGGCGGCGCGGCGCGCGTCATGTCCATCACGGAGTTGACCTACTCGGAATACGCGCGGCGCGGCTTCTTCGAGTTGACGTGGGTGGCGGGGCTGGTGCTGCCGCTCTTGCTCGGCGTGCACGCCCTGCTGCGAAAGAACAGCCCTGCCGCCGCGCGCGTCTTTCGCCCGCTGGCCGGAGCGCAGGTCGCGCTGCTGTTCGTCATCATGGCCTCGGCGGTCGCGCGCATGCGCCTCTACCAGAGCGAGTACGGGCTGACGGAACTGCGCCTTTACACGACCGCGTTCATGCTGTGGCTCGGCCTCGTCTTCGTCTGGTTCGCGTGGACAGTGCTCGTGCGAAACGCGCGCCAGCGTTTTGCGTGCGGCGCGCTCGTCGCAGCCTTCGTCACCGCCGGACTCCTGCACCTGCTCAACCCTGATGCCTACATCGTGCGCGCCAACGCCGCGCACGCGCGGGCGGGGCGTTCCTTTGATGCCGCTTACGCCGCATCGCTGAGTGCCGACGCCGTGCCCGCGCTCATCTCCGCGCTGCCCGCGCTCAGCCGCGACGAGCGTTGCCTCGCCGCGCGCAAACTCTCCGGTCGCTGGTCGGGGCGCGCGCCCGGTGAAGACTGGCGCGCGTGGAGTCTCGCACGCACGCGTGCGTGGCGCGCGGTGGCCGCGAACCGGGAAAGCTTGAGCGAAACGACATGCCCGCCGCCTGTGAGCAGCATGCCCATCATCACTTCAATGACCCCGCCCGAGCCGCCCCCGCCTCCCGCTCCGGCGACGACGACCGCCACCGACGCGGGCGCGACGACCAACAACGCTAACGCCGCAACGACGCGCATGACCACCGAAACCAAAAGCCCGACGGCGGGCGCATCGAACGTGACGCCTGCCGCGCCCGGCGACAGAGGAAAAACAAAACAGCCCGGACGGACGCGCGCAGCCAAGAGGGCAAAGGCGCGTTGATTGATCACGCGCGTTTGAGCGCGCGCTCCTGCACGACGTAAGAAGCGGCGAGCGCGCGTTTGATCGCGCGCTCCCCATCCTCTGCGCCCGCAAAGCAACATCAGCCTGAAAGGTCTTATCATCTCGTGCGAGTAGAGCGAGGTCTCGCCTGCTTGTGTGCGCCGGGTAAGTGGGACGTATTTTCGTGGCGTTGACTCAGACAGCCCCGGAGGGGGCAACGCGAGGTGAAAGGGGGCGAGCCGGGATTATAGACGGACACAGGCCGATTGAAATAAATAGTCGCGTTGGTGAGTTCGCCGGGAGTTGGTTTAAGATAACGGGCAGCTATAAAAGCGAGCGACAATTCGGGTCAGGAACGTGCGCGCGGCGGGAAGACGCGCGCGGCGTCTGTCGTGACGCGTGGCGAATTCGGGCAAGAGGGGTGGCGTAGATGTTGAAGCGTGGGCGAAAGAGTCTGGCGTTCGTGCTGGCCGCGACGTTTGTGTTGGGGCAGTTGGGATGCAGCAACCTGTTTTCAGGCCGGGGCGGCAGCGCAGGCGGAGGCACGCCCGCGCCGCATTTCGAACCCGGCTTCAACCTCTTCAGCCCCGAACAGGACATCGAACTCGGCAAACGTTCTGCCGTAGAGATGGCGCAGCAGATGCCGCTTCTGAACGACGAGCCGGTTGTTGCTTACGTCCGTCAACTCGGCGCAAACCTCGCGGCGCGCGCGCCCGGTCATAAGTTCCCTTACCAGTTCAACGTCGTGGCGACGAAAGAGTTGAACGCGTTCGCGCTGCCGGGCGGTTTCATCTTCATCAACGCGGGCGCAATCGCGGCGGCGAGGAACGAGGGCGAAC
>DASPJG010000707.1:0-3593 GCA_035628755.1 Pyrinomonadaceae bacterium | reverse complement strand
AAGGGCGCGCGGCTTCGCGTCATCCCGATGAACGACGCGGGCGAACTGCTGCTCGACGAGTATGAAGCACTCCTGAACGAGCGAACAAAACTCGTCGCCGTGATGCACGTCTCAAACTCGCTCGGCACGATCAACCCGATCAAAGAGATCGTCGCGCGCGCTCACAAGCAGGGCGTGCCCGTGCTGGTTGACGGGGCGCAGGGCGCGCCGCACCTGACTCTGGACGTGCAGGATTTGGACGCGGATTTCTACATCATCTCCGGCCACAAGATGTTTGCGCCGACGGGCAGCGGCGTCGTCTACGGGAAGGCCGAACTGTTGGAGCGCATGAACCCGTTCCTCGGCGGCGGCGACATGATCCGCACCGTCACGTTTGAAAAAACCACTTATGCGGGGCTGCCCAACAAGTTCGAGGCAGGCACGCCCGCCATCGCTTCGCAGATCGGGCTGGGCGCGGCGATTGATTATTTGAACGGAATAGACCGCGCCGCCGCCCACGCCTACGAACACGAGTTGCTCGCCTACGCGACCGAACAACTCACGGCCATCGAAGGCGTCCGCATCATCGGCACGGCGCGCGAGAAGGTGGGCGCGCTCTCGTTCATCATCGAAGACGTGCACCCGCACGATGTCGGGACGATTCTGGATCAGGAAGGCATCGCCATCCGCGCCGGTCATCACTGCGCGCAGCCGGTGATGAAGCGTTTCAACGTCCCGGCGACGGCGCGCGCTTCCTTCTCCTTCTACAACACGAAGGAAGAAGTTGACACGCTCGCGGGCGCGGTGCGGAAAGTGATCGAGGTGTTTAGTTAAAGTGTCGGAACTCAGCGAACTCTATCAACAGGTCATCCTTGACCACAACAAGAAGCCGCGCAACTTCAAAAAGTTGGAGACGGCCAATCGCCACGCCGACGGCTTCAACCCGCTCTGCGGCGACCAACTGACCGTCTACATGCAACTCGAAGACGACCGCATCGCCGACGTGAGTTTTGAAGGTTCGGGCTGCGCCATCTCGAAGGCTTCGGCCAGCATGATGACGCAGAGCGTGAAGGGCAAGACGCGCGAGGAAGTCGAGATGCTGTTCAGCGAATTTCACCGGATGGTGACGGGCGAACTCGACGAAGCGACGACGCCGAACAACCTCGGACGCCTGACGATCTTCGCGGGCGTGCGCGAGTTTCCCGCGCGCGTCAAATGCGCGAGCCTCTCCTGGCACACCCTCCATGCCGCGCTCGCCGGGGAAGACGCCGCGACGACGGAGAATCTCGGCCCCGACATCACCTCCGAACAAGTTTCCGCCTGAGTAAAGACCGAACGCATTAGTGACGGGAAAGACGGCTGACGTGGCCGTCTTTTCTTTTTGCCCGCGCGTGTTGGCAAAGGCGGCACAATCCGTCCATAATGGTTTACCGAAGGAGTCCATGTGTGAAACTCGCATCAATCGAACTGCGTGAAATTCGCCTGCCGCTCGTACATTTTTTCGAGACCAGTTTCGGGCGCACCACCGAGCGCAGGATTCTGCTCGTGCGCGCGCTCGACACGGAAGGCACGGAGGGCTGGGGCGAATGCACCGCCGGCGAAGGGCCTTTCTACAGCGAGGAGTGGACGGAGAGCGCGTGGTCGGTGATCAAAAACTATCTCGCGCCGATGACGCTGGGGCTTGAGGTTGACCACGCATCGGAAGTGTCGGCTTTGATGCGCGCCGTGCGCGGCAATCGCATGGCGAAGGCCGCCATCGAGACGGCCTGCTGGGATATTCAAGCGCGCCGCGCCGGTTTGCCGCTCTGGCAAGTGCTCGGCGGCGAACGCGAAGAGATCGCGTCCGGCGTCTCCATCGGCATCCAAGACACCGTCGAAGCGTTGCTTGAGAAGATCGGGCGCGAACTCGACGCGGGCTACCAGCGCATCAAGATCAAGATCAAGCCGGGCTGGGACTCCGCCATCGTCGAACGCGTGCGCGCCGAGTTTCCCGATATCCAGTTGATGGTTGACGCCAATTCGGCCTACACGCTCACGGACATCCCGTTGTTCGAGCAGATGGACGAATACAAGTTGATGATGGTCGAGCAGCCGTTGGCCTACGACGACATGTTTGACCACGCTCGCTTGCAGAAAGAGATCGCCACGCCCGTCTGTCTGGACGAGTCGATTCGTTCGAGCGAGGACGCGCGCAAGGCGATTGGGATGGGCGCGTGTCGCATCGTCAACGTGAAACTGGGGCGCGTCGGCGGCCACGGCGAGGCGCGGAAGGTCGAGGCCGCGTGTCGCGCGAAAAACGTGCCGGTGTGGTGCGGCGGGATGCTGGAATCAGGGATCGGGCGCGCGCACAACATTGCGATGGCGACGCTCGCGGGCTTCACTTTGCCCGGCGATGTCTCGGCGAGCGCGCGCTACTGGGAAGAGGACATCATCGAGCCGCCCGTCACGGTTTCTGCGCGCGGCACGATTGCCGCCCCGAGCGCGCCCGGCGTCGGCTTCGAGATCAAACATAAAAGAATTGACGCCCTGACGGCGAGGAAAGAGACGTACACGGCGGAGTGAACGCGAGTGCGACGTTTAGCTAAAAAGGGCTGTTGAGAGAATATGCCGGTTGAGTTGAAACAGAGTGAAGCGAGCGCGCTCGGAGAATATTTTGCGGGTCGCGAGAGCGAGCTGTTGTCGTTCATGCGCGCGCTGGTCGAGATCGAATCTCCGTCCGGTGATCTGGAAGGCAACGTGGCAATCGTCTCCCTGCTCGCGGAGGCCGCGCGCGGTCTCGGAGTTGAGACGGAAGTCACGCTCAAGTCCGATGCTGTGTACGGCTCGCACCTGTTGATTCGCGCCTTCGGCGACCGGAACTACGGCGACGCACCGACGACGCTGATTCTGGGGCACACGGATACGGTACACCCGCGCGGCTCGATTGAGTCGCGCCCGTGGCGCGAGGAGGACGGGCGCATCTACGCACCCGGCATCTTCGACATGAAGGCCAACTGCGCGCTCGCGCTCGAATCACTGCGCGCGTGCGCGACGCTCGACCTGCGCCCGGCCAGCCCGGTCGTCATCCTGCTAACGTGCGACGAAGAGTTGGGCAGCCAGAGCGGGCGCGCGCTGGTGGAAGCGGAGGCGCGGCGTGCGGCGCGCGTGCTCGTGTTTGAACCCTCCGCGCCGGGCGGGCGGGCGAAGACGGCGCGCAAGGGGACGAGTTCGTACAGGGTGCGCGCCGAAGGCGTCGCCGCGCACGCGGGGCTTGACCCGGAGAAGGGGGCGAGCGCGATTCTGGAGATCGCACGGCAGATCGAGCGGCTACACGCGCTGGGCGACGTGGCGCGCGGCGTGACGGTCAACGCCGGGGTCGTTTCGGGCGGGACGCGTGCAAACGTCGTCGCCGCCGAAGCCGAGACGGAGGTTGACGTGCGTTTCAGCACGATGGGCGACGCGCTGCGGATGGACGAGACGCTATTGAATTTGCGTCCGTTTGACGAGCGCGTCAAAGTCTTTGTGGAGGGCGGCATCAATCGCCCGCCGCTCGAAAGGAACGAGGCGGTCGTCGCGCTCTACGAGCACGCGCGGCGCATCGCTTCGGGCTTCGGTTTCGAGTTGGGCGAGGCGAG
>DASPJG010000706.1:0-17444 GCA_035628755.1 Pyrinomonadaceae bacterium | reverse complement strand
CTGCCGGGGTCTTCGAGCGCGGGTCTCAGTCAGGATTGGGATCCGTCGGTCGGCGTCACCTCCGACGGCAAATCCGTCTATTTCGGCTACCGCGACATCAACGGTCGCGCCCGCATCGCCGTCACGCACGACAAGGGCTTGACGTGGGTTAACGATCAGGAGATCGGCACGAGCATCGGCATCAAGAAGATCGCCTTCCCGGCTGTGGTTGCCGGTGACGGCGGGGTGAACACGGGGCGCGCGGCCTTCGCCTTCTACGGCTCGACCACCGATGGCCTCGACACCGACGTGAACTTCCCCGGCATCTGGCATCTCTACATCGCCGTGACTTACGACGGCGGCAAGACTTGGACAACCACGAACGCCACGCCGGACGATCCGATCCAGCGCGGCGGCATCACGCACGCCGATCCGGGGCGCAACATGCTCGACTTCTTCGACGCGACGATTGACAAGCGCGGGCGCATCCTCGTCGGCTACGACGACGGCTGCATCGGCGCGTGCGTACAGGGGCCGCCGAATTCGTTCTCGGCCAAAGCCGTCATCGCGCGCCAGTCCGGCGGCAAGCGCATGTTCGCGGCCTTCGATCCGCCTGCGGTGTCGCTCGCGGGTGCGCCCGCCGTCGCCGCCAGCCGCAGCGGTTCGACCGTCAATCTCTCCTGGTCAGCTCCCGACAACGGCGGCTCCGCGATCACGGCTTACAAAGTGTATCGCCGCAGCGGTTCGACCGTGACGCTGCTCGGCTCGGCTACGGCCACGACCTTCACCGACACGGCTTACGCGGCGGGGCACGTTTACCGCGTCACAGCCGTCAACAGTGCGGGTGAAAGCGCGTACAAGGAGTTCGACCCGGCGGGCGCAATCGCCGCGAGCGCGTGCGAGGGCGCAGGCGTTCTCGTCGTCAGCGACGTAAACAACGAGGGCGGCGATCTCGACACGCAGCAGAACACGCCGCCCGATCCGCGCGTCAACCTCAAGTCGCTTTCAATCGGCGAGCCTTTCGTCGGCGCGGGCACGGACAAACTCGTCTTCACGCTCAAGGTCGGGGCTTCGACGGCGGGCAACGCCGCGCCGCCTTCGAGCCAGTGGTTCATCATCTGGAACAGCCGCCAGCCGGACGCGAACTTCGACCGCCGCTACGTGGCGATGTTGTCCGACGCGCAGGGCAACGTGAGGTTCGAGTATGGCAAGTTCGGCGCGGCCACGCCGCTCGACGGCAGCGCGGTGCCCAGCCCGAACACCAACCAGCCGATGAAACTCGGCGACGCGCAGGGCAACTACGACCCCGCGAACGGCACGATCACGATCACGCTCCCGACCGCTAATGCCGAAGGCGTGATGGCCGGGCAGTCCTTGAATGCCGTCAACGCGCGCTCGTTCTTCGCCCGTCCTGAAGCGGGCGTGCGCAATGCTGCCACCGCCTCCGACATCACGGGCGACGGCACGTACACGCTCGTCGGCAACGCATCGTGTGCGGGCGGCGCGTCGTCTGCTTCGACGGCGGGCGCGGCTGCGGGGAGCTTTGATACCATCGCTTGGCAAATCGCGGCGCGGGTCATCAACTTCACGCTCTAGGGACGCCGTGCGGCCTCGCGCGCCGCCCGCATCCTGTGGCAATCTAGTGGCTCGCGTCGCTTCATCCACGGCGCGAGCCATCTCTGATTTGCCTGCGACCGGCGGCAAGCGGCGGGCGCGCCTCGTCGCAGCTATTCAAGCATCTTTGGAGGAAGATTCAGGCATGCGCCATCATCTACGTTTCATCTTCGCCCTGTGCCTCGTCGTCGCGGCGTCCGGCTGCAACGAAAATTCCGGCAGCGCGCAACAGCAGACCAACAACAGGCAAACCGCCTCGCCGCCGAACGGCACAAACCCGGCGACCACCACTGTTGCTCCCGCTCAGGCAACCACCGCAAACGGCGCAAACGCGGGCGCGGCCAACACCACGGCCAACGCTCCCGGCGCGAACGCCTTCGACGTGTGCGCGCTGCTCACTTCGGACGACATCAAGGCCGTGCAGGGCGAGGCCGTCCGGGAGTCGAAGCCCGCCCGTCGCAGCGGCACGGACTTCGCCGTCGCCTCCTGTTTCTACGCCACGCCGACCTTCACCAAGTCCGTCAGTCTCGAAGTGACGCAAAAGGGCGCGAGCAGCCAGAGCGTCCGTGAATTCTGGAAAGCCAACTTCGCCGCCGCGCTCGACAAGCGCGAGCAGAAAAACGAGCGCCGCAAGAAACAGGGCAAGCCGCAGGCGGGCGAACCGGCGCGCCCCGTCTCAGGCATCGGCGACGAAGCCTACTGGATTAGCACCAACGCCAACAGCACCCTCTACGCCTTCAAAAACGACACCCTCGTCCGCATCAGCATCGGCGGCACGGACAAAGAAGAGGAGCGCATGAAGAAGATCAGGACGCTCGCCGAACGCGCCCTCGCGCGCTTGTAAGAACCGTCCCCGCGCCCACTCGCGGGGCTAATCTCTACCGCCGCCCTGCGGCTGTTTACTCGCCGCCCTGCGGCTGACTACTCACGCCTCCTGCGCCCGCCCGCGCCGTCTCCCGCGTTTGAAACTTTACGCGCCCGCTTTCCGTTAGCACATAGGTTTCTGTAAAATGTGCACGTCACTTTCTACAACCGCCCGGCTCCGTGTGTTTCCGTCGAAGCGGCGCGCTCTCTGGGGCTGTCAAAGCCAGCGGGCGCGGCGGTGCGGACGGTTGTCTTAACGCTCAAAAGTATTCAAGTGATTTCCAGCGACGCGCGCCCGCCGGGCGCGTGTGCGCAAATTTTCGGCATCCAGCCTGTTTCATGTTTGGAGGTTCTATGAGAAATCGCGTCCGCCGCTTCTTTGTCGCGGCTCTCGGCCTTGCGCTCTCGCTTTCGGCTCTCACGCCCGCGCAGGCGCAACGCCGCGCTTCTACCGCGCGCGCCGCCGCGAGCAACAGTTTTAACGTGCCCGTCACTTATTACAAACTGCCGAACGGCCTCAAGGTCGTGCTCTCGCAGGACACGAGTTCGCCGACGGTCGCCATCGCCGTCTATTACCAGATCGGTTTTCGCATCGAGCCGCGCGAGCGCACCGGCTTCGCCCATCTCTTCGAGCACATGATGTTTCAAGGCTCGCGGAATCTCGGCAAGATGGAGTTTATCCGCCTCGTCCAGCAAAACGGCGGGATACTGAACGGCTCGACCCGCTTCGACTTCACCAACTACTTCGAGATCATGCCCGCGCACAAACTGGAGACGGGATTGTGGGCTGAGGCCGACCGCATGCGCGGGCTCGACATCACGGAAGAGAACTTGAAGAACCAGCAGGGGGTCGTCGGCAACGAGGTCAAGGTCAACGTCTTGAACGCGCCCTACGGGGGCTTCCCGTGGCTCGACATGCCGCAATATGCCAACACCAACTGGTACAACGCGCACAACTTCTACGGCGACCTCGAAGACATCGAAGCCGCCAAGCTCGAAGAGGTGCAGCAGTTCTTCAAAACCTACTACGCGCCGAACAACGCCGCGCTCGTCGTCGTCGGCGACTTCAACGAAGCGGAAGCAAAGGCGATGATCGAAAAGTATTTCGCCGGCATCCCTTCGTCGAAATTGCCGCCCATGCCCGACCTGTCCGAGCCGCGACAGGAGACGCAGCGCAACGCCGTCAAGCAAGACGCGCTCGCCAAGCAGCCCGCGCTCTCCTTCGCCTATCACATGCCGCCGCGCAACACGCCCGAATATTACGCGATGGGCTTGCTCGATCAGTTGCTCTTGCAGGGCGACGACAGCCTCCTGCGTCAGGAACTCGTCAAGCGTCGCGCCTACACCGACAACGTTCTCGGCGGCACGAACCTGCTCGGCAACATGTTCAACTATCAAGGCCCGATGCTCTGGCTCGGCTATCTCTATCACGACGCGAAGACGAAGCCCGAAGAGATCATGGCGGCGGTTGACACCGTGATCAAAGGCGTGCAGGACAAGCCGGTTGACCGTCCGACGCTCGACCGCGCCCTGACCAAAATGCGCTCCAACTTCTACAACATCCTCGGCCAGTTGAACGGCTTTGGCCGCGCCGATTTGCTCGCCAGTTTCGCGCTCTTCGACGACAACCCGGCGCGCATCAACACGCTCGAAGCGGAGTTTCGCAAGGTGACGCCGCAACTAATCCAGCGCACGGCGCGCGAATACCTGCGCCCCGGCAACCGCACGGTGCTGACCATCGTCCCGAAGCCCGCGAGCGACCCGAAAGTCGGGAGCTAAGGCCATCCGTTCAAGCTGTAGACTCAATGGAGATTTTCATATGAACTCGAAAAAGTTTTTCGCCCTCGCCAACGCTTTGGCTCTCGCCGTCGGGCTGGCGGCCTTCGCGCCCCGCGCTGCCGCGCAGGAGAAGCAGACGCCGCCCGCGGGGGGCGCGCCGAAGCCTTTCACCCTGCCGCGCAAAGAAACTTTTACCTTGAAGAACGGCACGCAGGTCACGCTCGTTCCTTACGGCTCGATCCCGAAAGTCACGGTCAGCGCAGTTGTCCGCGTCGGCAACATCAACGAGACGGCTGAACAGGTGTGGCTGGCCGATCTGACCGGCGACCTGATGAAGGAAGGCACGACCACGCGCACCGCCGAAGCCGTCGCGGAACAGGCGGCGCGGATGGGCGGTCGCCTGAACATCGGCGTCGGCACGGATCAGACGACGCTTAGCGCAGACGTGCTCTCCGAGTACGGCCCGCAGTTGGTCAGCCTGCTGGCCGACGTGTTGCAGCGTCCGGCGTTGCCCGCCAGCCAACTGGAGCGTCTGAAGAACGACCGCATCCGCAATCTCACCATTTCCAGATCGCAGCCCGGCTCGCTCGCGGCGGAACGCTTCAGCAAACTGCTCTACGGCGAACACCCCTACGGACGCTACTTCCCGTCCGAGGAGATGCTGCGCGGTTACACCATCAACGACGTGCAGAAGTTCTACAAGGACAACTTCGGAGCGGCGCGCACGCGCATCTACGTCGCCGGTCGCTTCGACGCAGCCGCCATGCGCCGCGAGATCACGCGCGCCTTCGGCAGTTGGGCGCGCGGCGCGCAGCCGTTCGAGAACATCCCGAAACCCACGTCGGCGCGCAAGGTTCACTTGATAGACCGTCCCGGCGCGCCGCAGTCCACGCTCTACCTCGGCCTGCCCGTCGTTGATCCGAGCCACAAGGATTACGTCGCGATGGTCGTCACCAACTCCCTGCTCGGCGGCTCGTTCGCCTCGCGCATCACCTCGAACATCCGCGAGCAGAAGGGCTACACCTATTCGCCCATCAGTTCCGTCTCGACGCACTACCGCGACGCCCACTGGGTGCAGGTTGCCGACGTGACGACCGCCGTCACCGGCCCTTCGCTCAAAGAGATTTTCTTCGAGATCGAACGCCTGCAAAAAGAGCCGCCGACCGAGGACGAGTTGCAGGGCATCAAGAATTATCTGGCCGGGGTCTTCACCATCCAGAACTCCTCACGCGCCGGGATCATCAGCCAACTCGCTTTCCTAGACCTGCACAAACTGCCCGACACTTACCTGTCCAACTACGTGCAGAATGTCCTCGCCGTCTCGCCCGCCGACGTGCAACGCATCGCTCGCCAGTATCTCAAGAGCGAACAGATGGCAATTGTCGTCGTCGGCGACAAAGCGCAAGTCGCCAAGCAACTCGCCGACTACGGCGAAATCGTTTACTGAACCCGACCGCACAACTTTTGCGCCGTCAAAAAAAAGGAACGGCCACCTGCAACGGTGGCCGTTCCTTTTTTCATAGCGCTAACGGGGATCGAACCCGTACTCTCTGCCTTGAGAGGGCAGCGTGTTAACCAATTACACCATAGCGCCGCTTGGACGCAGGAATTATAGGTTTGCCTCGGCGCAGTTGGCAAGCGCGCCCGGATTTAAAGTCGGGCGGCTTTGCGGGCTGGTGCGTTGCCGGTGTTATAATTCGTCGCAAAGGCGCGCCGCGGCGCGGTCGTGGAATTCTTGAGCCGGTCTCGAAAGTCTCTCCTTAGATATTTTTCAGGCACAGCATTCATAGTTGAACTTATGCAGGATATTTCTCTTGACAGCAGTAGTACGGGTGCGCCGGGTGCGGCGAGCGGCGATGCCGGGAAGGGCGCGGATTTTCCGCTCGGCATCGCAGGTTTCCATTACAGCGACCTCTACCGACCCGAACGCCTCGGCCAACTGACGGCGGCCTTCTACGCCGGGCTACAAGAGGAGGACGCGACGCTCTACGCCGCGTTGGAGGCGTACATCGAGGCACGCGGCACGAACCTGCGTGGGACGCGCGCCGAGTCGGAGTTGCTCATCGCCGCCGCGCCGCATTTGTCGCGTTTCGTGGCGCGGCTGTTCGGCGTCGAGGCCGAACGCGCGGCGCACGCCGAGCGCATCAAGGCGCAGGACGCCGTCTTTCAATTCAAGACGTTCATCTCGCGCCGCGCGCTGAAACGCGTCCCGCCGGAGAAGGCTCTCACCCATGACGCCGACGCCCTGCACGACGCCCTCGAACGCCTGCTCCCCGCCATCCTCCCCGACGCGGGCGCGGTGGCGTCCGACGCGGAACTCGGTGTTGCGCGCATGTGCGTGCGGCTGCTCGCGTGGGAGGAGCATCTGACGAAGGCGACGACGGGCGAGGCCGCGACGACAGCCGCGCAGAGCGGCGTCGGAAAGCTGCGCGACGAAATCAAAGAGGCGCGTGAGCGTGCGTTGAAGACCGAGGCCGCGAGCGCGCTGAAGGAATTTGAGATCGCCGCCCGCAAGCAAGGGGCGCGGGATGAGGAAGAGGCGTTCGTGAAGTCGGCCTTGCGTCTATTGGAGACGTGGGCTGCGGTGCATAGCACGCAAGCGGCGGCGAAGGCTCGCGTCGGGGGGTGGGTCAGTTTTCGCGTGCCGCACCCTTTGAACTACGAACACCTCGTGCAGATCGAGCGTCACGATGCGGAGTTGCCGGAGCGTATGCGCGGGCTGGATCAAAACCTGCGCCGCCGCGACGGCTTCGGGTTGACGGACAGGCGCGCCAGCGAGCGCGAGGTGTTGGACGAAGTCCACTACTGCCTCTATTGCCACGAGCGCGACAAGGACTCCTGCTCAAAGGGCTTGCACGAGCGCGATGGCTCTGTGAAGCGCAACCCGCTCGGCATCGAGCTCGAAGGCTGCCCGCTCGACGAGAAGATTTCCGAGATGCACGTCTTGCAGCGCGACGGCGACTCCGTGGCCGCGCTCGCCATCGTGATGATCGACAACCCGATGTGCCCGGGCACGGGTCATCGCATCTGCAACGACTGTATGAAGTCGTGCATCTTCCAGAAGCAGGAGCCGGTCAACATCCCGCAGGCCGAGACGGGCGTGCTGACGGACGTGCTCGCGCTCCCCTACGGCTTTGAAATCTACGCGCTCCTCACGCGCTGGAACCCGCTCAACGCCAAACGCCCGCACGCGCTGCCCTACAACGGGCGCAACGTCCTCGTCGTCGGCCTCGGCCCCGCCGGTTACACGCTCGCGCATTATCTTCTGAACGAAGGCTTCGGCGTCGTCGGCATTGACGGCTTGAAGATCGAACCGCTCAACGCCGCGCTCACGGGCGACGGCGGCAGGCGCGTGCCGCGTGCCGTGGCCGACGTTAGAGAGATCGAGTCGCCGCTCGACGCGCGCGTGCTCGCAGGCTTCGGCGGCGTCTCCGAGTACGGCATCACGGTGCGCTGGGACAAGAATTTCCTGACCATGATCCACCTCGCGCTCGCACGCCGCGCGCGCTTCCGCTTCTACGGCGGCGTGCGCTTCGGCGGGACGCTCGACATCGAAGACGCGTGGGCTTTGGGGTTCGACCATATCGCGATTGCGACGGGCGCCGGTCGCCCGACCATCGTCCAGATGCGCAACAACCTCATGCGCGGCATCCGCAAGGCGTCGGATTTCCTGATGGCTCTGCAACTCACGGGCGCGTTCAAAAGCGACTCGCTCGCCAACCTGCAAGTGCGCCTCCCGGCAATCGTCATCGGCGGCGGACTGACGGCGATTGACACCGCGACGGAGTTGTTCGCCTACTACCCGGTGCAGGTCGAGAAGACGCTCGCGCGGCACGAAACGCTCTGCGCGGAGTTTGGCGAGGATGAAATTCTGGCGCGGTTAGACGCGGAGGAACGCGGCGTTTACGAGGAATTTCTCGCGCACGGGCGCGCAGTGCGCGCGGAGCGGGAGCGCGTCGCCGCTGCCGGAGAGTTGCCGGACTTCGTGCCGCTCGTGCGCGCGTGGGGCGGCGTCTCAATCGTCTATCGCAAACGCTTGCAGGATTCGCCCGCTTACCGGCTCAACCACGAAGAGGTCGTGAAGTCGCTCGAAGAGGGCATCAGTTACGTCGAGAACATGAGTCCGGTCGAAGCCGTCGCGGACGAGCACGGCGCGGTCGCCGCCATCGTTTTCGAGCGCATGCGGCAGGACGCGGAGACGCGCAAGTGGAAGGCTTTGGGCGAACTCGTCAGGTTGCCTGCGCGCACGGTCTGCGTGGCGGCGGGCACAAGCCCGAACACGATCTACGAGCGCGAGCAACCCGGCACGTTCAAGCTCGACGAGTGGGGCGAGTTCTTCGCGCCGCACAAGATCGAGCGCGATGGTGGCGACGGCGACGCGGGCGGCGGCAAGTTTCGCCTCGTCCCGGCGGCGAAGGGCGAGCGCGGCTTTTTCACTTCCTACGAAAACGCCGGACGCTTCGTCTCTTACTACGGCGACAACCATCCGGTCTATGCCGGTAACGTCGTCAAGGCGATGGCCTCGGCGAAGTTCGGTTACGAGGAAGTGTGCGCGCTGTTCGCGGATGAGATCGCCGCTGTCGAGAATGAAATCGCGGGCGATGGCGCGCGCGTGCAGGAACGGGCAGGCGGGCGCGACGCGGAACGCGGGGAGCGTTTCGAGCGTCTCGTGGAGAAGTTGGACGACGAGTTGATCGCGCGCGTCGTGCGGATCGAACGCCTGACGCCGACGATTGTCGAGACGGTCGTGCGCGCACCGATGCAGGCGCGGAAGTTTCAGCCCGGACAGTTCTACCGCCTGCAAAATTATGAGACGGATGCGCCCGTCGTAGGCGGGACGAAACTGACGATGGAGGGGCTGGCTTTGACGGGCGCGTGGGTTGACCGCGAGCAAGGGCTGCTCAGTCTCATCGTGCTTGAGATGGGCGCGTCGTCGCGGCAGTGCGCGCTTCTCAGGCCGGGTCAGCAGGTCGTCGTGATGGGGCCGACGGGGACGCCCACGGAGATCGCGTCGGGCGAGGCGGTGCTGCTTGCGGGCGGCGGCCTCGGCAACGCCGTGCTGTTCTCGATTGCGCGCGCGCTCAGAGAGAATAACTGCCGCGTCATCTATTTCGCGGGCTACAAAAAAGGCGAAGACCTCTTCAAGCGCGAAGAGATCGAAGCGGCCACCGATCAGATCATCTGGGCGACGGACACGGGCGCGGGAATCGAGCCGAGCCGCCCGCAGGACAGGCACTACCGGGGCAACATCGTGCAGGCGATGAAGGCTTACGCCGAAGGCGAACTGGGCGAGGCCATGTTTGACCTGCGCGAGATCAAACGCCTCATCGCCATCGGCTCAGACCGCATGATGGCGGCGGTGAAGGCCGCGCGCCACGGCGTGCTCGCCGCGCACTTCGACCCGGCGCACGTCGGCGTCGGCTCAATCAACAGCCCGATGCAGTGCATGATGAAAGAGGTCTGCGCGCAATGCTTGCAGCGGCACGTTGACCCGCAGACGGGCGCGGAGTCGTTCGTCTTCTCCTGCTTCAATCAAGATCAATTGCTCGACCGGGTTGACTTCAAGAACCTCAACGACCGCCTGCGCGCCAACACCGTGCAGGAGAAACTGGCGAACCTCTGGCTGGACAAGTTGCTGAAAGAGACCGGGACGGAAGCGTGATTGCAACGTCTGAAGGTCAGTCCGCGCCGGACAGCCAACGGCGACATCAGATCAGGTTCGGGTTGTCGAGTTGGCGGTTGGCGGAGTCGCCGGAAGACTCTTCGTCGTCTGAGGGCGAGACGTTTTCAGTGCCGGGTGTGCGCTGGCGCGTTTCGCCGAGATGGGTGTCGGGATTCTGAAACATCTCCTGCTGATCCTGGTTGAAGGTTTCGCCCTGTTCGTCGTGTTCGTCCTGCATCGTTTGGCTCTCCTGTGTAGTTCGCTTTGAAAGCTGCAAAAAATTATTCGTGTTTCTCCTGCGCGCGTGCGGCGACGAGGCGGCGATAGGCTTCGTCGCGGCTCAGGCCGAGTTCGCGTGCGGCGCGCTTGAGGGCTGCGCGCGGGTCGAGACCTTCGCCTTCGAGCGCGGCGACGAGCGCGGCGATGTCGGTTGTCGGCATCTCGCCCGTCTCGCTTCCGGCTATCGGGTGACGGTCTATGATGAGCACCATCTCGCCGCGCGCCGCGCGTTCGGCGGAGAAGCGCGCGACGAGTTCGCTGAGACGCCCGCGCGCGATCTCTTCGTGGAGCTTGGTGAGTTCGCGCGCGACCACGGCTTCGCGTTCGCCGAGGATTTCGCGCGCGTCCGTGAGCGCGCCGGCGATGCGGTGTGGCGTTTCGTAGAAGACGAGCGTGGCGGGGATCGAGTTGAGCGCGGCGAGCCGCAAGCGGCGCGCGTGCTGGCGTGGGGGCAGAAAACCGGCGAAGTAAAATTCGTCGGTCGGCAGACCGGAAGCCACCAGCGCGGAGACGAAAGCGGTCGCGCCGGGAACGGGAACGACGTTGATGTTGCGCTCGACGCACGCGCGCACGAGACGAAAGCCGGGGTCGTTGATGCCGGGCGTGCCCGCGTCGGAGACGACGGCGACGCTTGCGCCCGCAAAGAGGCGCGCGGCAAGTTCGGCGGCGCGCTCGCGCTCGTTGTGCTCGTGATAGCTAACGGTCTTGGTCTGGATGCCGAAATGATTGAGGAGCGTGCGCGTGTGGCGCGTGTCTTCGCAGGCGATCACGTCAACTTCGCGGAGCACGCGCAGGGCGCGCTGCGTGATGTCTTCGAGGTTGCCGATAGGCGTGGCGACCAGATAGAGCGTGCCCGCCGGGTTGGTTTCCGACATGCGCCGTATTGTAAGACAAAAGATAACAGCGAGAACGTAAAAGTGAAGGCCGGTTTGACATCACGCCAAACCGGCCTTCACTTTCCCCCCTTTGCTCGTTTACGTCGTCTTCAACAACTTACGGACGGCGACCATTGATGATGTTGGGCAGTTGACGCCACCAGTTGTCGTCGTCGCGCCCGTTGCGGTCGCGGCGGCGGTTGTCGCGCGGGTCATAGCCGCCGTTGCCGCCGCGGTAGTAGCCGTCGTCGTAGCCGTCATAGCGCATGCCATAGGCGTTGGCGATGGTGCGCAAGTCCTGTTTGATCTGACGCCAGTCGGAGTAGGTGCGCGAATCAACCCGCAGGCGCGAGAGCATGCGCTCGGTGTTGTTGGCGGCCTGCATCAGGTATTGCGCTTCCTGATAGCCGCGATTGCGGTCGTTGCCGTTGTTGCCGACGCGGCTGCGGAAGCGGTCGGCGGCCTGCCGGAACTCTTTCACTTCGTTGTTGATGCGATCCTCGCGGCGCGTGCCGTTGACGCGGCTGTTGTCGAGGAAGCGATCCACATCGCGCTCAAGATTGCGCGCGTTGTCTCTCACGCGTTCGGCCACGTCGCGCAGGTAGCGCGAATCGTAGTTGCCTTGACGCCTGTAACGGTCGTCGTCGCGGCGGTCGCGGCGATAGTCGCGGTCGCGGTCGCGATTCCACTGCGCCGAGGCGATAGTAGGCAAGCAGAAGGCGAAGAGAAGGGCGGAGATGACGGTCAGAATAGTCGTGCGTCGGTTAATCATGTGCGAACTCCTTACGTTCAAACTGGCGGCGTCGGCGGCGGACTTGTCTGTGATAGCCGCTTTCGTCTGTGTCAGCGCGAAAAATAGCGGCGAGACATCTCAGAGCATGGCAAGCACTATGCCAGCACGCGGGACGGCGACGGGCGACCGTTAAGTTGATGAAACTTGATAAATTAGGCGGGGACGGAAGCTGAAATTGCGCGGGCGGGCGTTGTACTGTTCCAAAACGTGCAGGCCGCAACGCATATCGTTTGCGCTCCCGCCGTGGTCAAATTCAGTGGAGCAACTTTGAAACGTGCTGGCGCACGCGCGCCTCTTCGAGCTTGGGGCGCGCGCCGGTCGCATCGAGGATAAGCCAGCGCGGCGCGACGTCGCCGGAGGCTTGCACGAGGAGCAGTTCGTCGTCGTCGCGGCGGTCGCCGAAATGAGAGATGCGCGCCGCGGCCAGCCCGCCGCCGCGCACGATGCCGTCGGGCGGCGTGCGCGGCCAGCCCGCCTCGACCGTCAGGACACGCACGCCCACCGTGAGCGTCACGCGGCGTCCGACCATCGTGGACGCGCCGATGCGGAAACGGTGCGCGTCGGTGTTTGCGAGCCGGATGCACGCGCCCGCGCGGTTGGCCTCGCCCGCATGCGCCGTGAAAGTGTCGAGCAGCCATTCGATGCCGGTGTTGCGCGCCATGTCGTTCAGGGCGCGCAGGGCGAGATAGTCCGCGAGGTCGCCGCGGCCATTCGCACGCGCGCGCTGCTCGGCCTCGGCCAGACGCCGCGCCCACTCCGCCTCAAGTTCGCTCAACGTTGAAATCGCTCCAGATGGTTCGTCGCCTGCCTTCGCCCGGCTCGCGCCGTGATGGTATCATGCCCGCACGCTCGTCGTTAATTTACGCCACAGACCAGAGACTCCCGACTCGTCTGCAATTTCGCAAAAGAGGCTTTTGATGACACACCCGCACGCCCGCGCCGCCGCTACTGCTGTCCGCCCCGGCCTGAGTTTAATTCTTTCAACGCTCCTCGTCCTCGTCTCGCTTGCCGGGAGCGCGGGCGCGCAAGCGACGGCGCGCGGCGCGCGACGCACGACCGCCGCGCAGGAAGCCTCCGCGCGCCAGAGCCGGACTACGGCGACGACGCAGGGGGCGAGGCCGCGCCTCGTTCTCGTCATCGTCGTGGATCAATTTCGCGCCGACTACTTTGAACGCTTCGGCGACCTCTTCGCGCCGAACGGCGGCCTGCGCCGCCTGATGCGCGACGGCGCGCAGTGGACAAACGCCAACTACGACCATATGCCGACCTACACCGCGCCCGGCCACGCCACCATCATGACCGGCGCGTGGCCTGCCGAGACGGGCATCATTGCCAACGATTGGTACGACCGCGAGGCGGGGCGCATCGTGTCGAACGCCTCCGACCCGGAAGACAAGCCCGACCGCGCCCGCTGGCAACTCTTCGGCGGCGGCACGGGTGAGAGGGCTTCGAGTCCGCGCCGCCTGATCGCCTCGACGCTCGGCGACGAACTCCGGCTCGTAAACGCACGCTCGAAAGTGATCGGCATCTCCTCGAAAGATCGCGGCGCGCTCTTGCCCGCCGGTCGCCATGCCAACGCGGCCTACTGGTTCAGCGCGCTCACGGGCAACATGGTCTCGACCAACTACTACTTCAACGAACTGCCCGCGTGGGTGGCGCGCTACAACGAAGCGCGACCGGCGGATAAATATTGCGGGGCGGAATGGACGCGCCTGCTCAAAGACACGGGCGAGTACGAACGCCGCGCCGGAGCGGACGCGCCCCAGTGGGAAAACATCGGGACGACATCCGACACGAACACTTTCCCGCACAAGGTTGCGGGCAGCGCGACCGCCCCAAGTAGGCAGTGTTGGAGCGTGCTCGACTATTCGCCCTTCTCAAACGACCTGCTCGTCGGCTTTACGCAGGCGGCAATCGAGAATGAGAACTTGGGGCGCGATGCCGACACGGACGTGCTCAGCGTGAGTTTCTCCGCGAACGATTACGTCGGCCACCGCTTCGGCCCTTACAGCCACGAAGCGATGGACATCACGCTGCGCACGGACATGCAGATCGGGGCGTTGCTCGATTTCGTCAACGCGAAGGTCGGCCTCCAACACACGCTCGTCGCCTTTACTGCCGACCACGGCGTCGCGCCCATCCCCGAACACGCTTCGGCGATGGGCTTGACCGGCGGGCGCATCGGCAACACGGACATCTTGAACGCCGCGCGCAACGCCGTCCGCGCGCGCTTCGGGCGCAAGGGCGAGGAACGCGATTCAACCGCCGACTACATCTCGGAGCCGCTCTACAATGCCAACATCTTCTTCAACACCGTCGCCCTGAAACGCGACGGCATCAACCGCGAAGAGATCGAGCGCGTCGTGGCGGAAGCCGCCCTGACCGTGCCGGGCATCAACCGCGCTTTCACGCGCACGCAACTTGAGACGGGCAGCATCTCCGCCGGAGACGTGATCGCGCGGCGCGTGCTGCACGGCTTTCACCCGCGCCGTAGCGGCGACGTGATCTTGGTGCAAGAGCCGTTCAAGTATTTCAGCGAAGGCACGTTCTCCATCCCGGCGACGCACGGCTCGCCCTACTCGTATGACACGCACGTCCCGCTCATCATCATGGGGCAGGGCGTCGCGGCGGGTCGTTACGCGCAAGCCGCCACGCCCGCAGACATCGCGCCGACGCTCGCCTCGCTGCTCCGCATCCAGCCGCCGAGCAACGCGGTCGGGCGTGTGCTGGTCGAAGGCTTGAGCGGCAAGTGAGACGCGGCAAGTGAAACTCGGGCGGCGAGTGAAACTTTGCCCGGACAGTGAATTTGAAGTTGATCGGATAGAGAACTAAAAGTTTGTTATGAAGATTAGAAAAACGCTCTCAAACGCCTGTCTATTGATCCTGTTCGCGAGTCTCGCCGCGGGCGCAACCGTCGCGCAGAAGAAGCCTGCGGGCAAAAGTTCGCGCGCCGCCGCGCAGCCCGCGAGGGGGCGCGTCACCCGTGGCGAAGAGGTGTTGAAGGCAGAACTCGAAGCGTTGCTCAAGCTGCCTGCGGCGGAGCGCATCGAGGGCTTGCGCGCTTTTCTCGAAGCCAACCCGCGTTCGTCGCTCAAGACGCGTGCGACGGAGCATCTGGTGAGCGCGCACGCCGCGCTCGGCGACGAGCGTTTGCAGGCGCAAGACGCGGGCGGCGGCGTCAAACTCTTCAAACAGGCGGTTGCGCTTGCGCCCGCCGAGATGTCTGACAAGTTGTATTACGAAGTCGTCTCGCAGTTGCCCGCGAACCTTTTCCTGCGCGGGCAGACTCCCGCCGCGCTCGAACTCGCGCGCGCCATCGAACTGAAGGCGGGCGCGGACGCCAAACGCCTGCTCACGCTCGCGGCCTTCTACGTGAGCGTCGAACAGGCGGACGAGGCCGCGCGCGTGGCGAAGGCGGCCATCACGCTCGCGCCCGATCTGGCCTCCGCGCATCAAGCTCTCGGCGCGGCGCACCGTCTCGCGCTCCGGCTCGACGAAGCGGCTGCCGAATACGCGCGCGCCGTCGAACTCGATCCCGGCTCCGTGCCCGCGCGCCACAGCCTCGCGGACTTGCGCCGCGCCACGGGCAAACCCGAAGCAGCCCTCTCTCTCTACCGCGAGTTGCTGGCGGCCAATGCGGACGACCGGGGCGCGCGCACGGGCGTCGTGCTCGCGCTTTTCGACGCGGGCAAACGCGAGGAAGCGGAACGCGAACTCGAAGCCGCGCTCACCGCCGAGCCGCGCAACTTGTCGCTGCTCACTGGCGCGGCCTACTGGTATGCGGCGCACGGCGAGACGGCGCGCGCGCTGGAGTTGGCCGGTCAGGCCGTCAGGCTCGAACCGCGTTTTACCTGGGCGCAGATCGCGCTCGCACGCGCGCTCATCGCCAACAAGATGCCGCTCGCCGCCGAACGCGCGCTGCGCTTCGCACGCCAGTACGGGCGTTTCCCCACGCTCGATTACGAACTCGCGAGCGCGCTCGTCGCCGCCGGTTTCTACAACGAAGCCCTCGACGAACTCGCGCGCAGTTTCACCATCAAGGACGGCCAACTCGAAACACAACTTGCCGGGCGGCTACCCGCGCGCGCCGCAAGTTTCATCGAACTGCTCGCGCCCGAACGCCGCGCCAGCATCTTTCAAGCGAACGCCGCCGACACGGAGACGAACGCGCGCATGCTCAAAAGTCTGCTCGCGCTGCACCTCGCGCTCGACGCTGTGGCGGCGACGGCGGGCGAGGGGAGCGCGGCGAATCAAACAGACGCTTCCATCGTCGCCGCCGCGAACGATTTCACGTCCGGCACGGACGAGATGCGCGCCTTCCGCCAACTCTACGCGGCGAACCGCCTGCTGCGGCGCGGCGTCGCATTGCAAACCGTGCTTGAGTTGATGGACGCGGCGCGCTTGAGCGTCGAGGCCGCGATTGGCGCGCCGGATGCGACCGCCGCGACCACCGCAGACGAGTTGCGCGACGTGCGCGCGAACAGCATCGCGCAGGGCACCACGCCCGACATCCCGACCTTGCCGCGCAACGCCATCTCAAACATCCTGCGTGGCCGCATCGAAGAGTTGACCGGCATGGCCTTGCTCGGTCAGGGCAAGACGGCGGAAGCCGTGGCCGCGCTCCGGCGCGCCGTCAGCGTGCTGCCCGAGCGGAGTCTCTACTGGCGCACGGCGCAGTGGCGGCTCGGCACCGCGCTCGCCAGCGACGGCCAGGAACGCGACGCGCTCGCCGCCTACATCAAAAGTTACAACCCCGACGCGCCCGATGCCGCGCGCCGCGCCGTTATCGAATCGCTCTACACCAAACTCAACGGCTCGCCCGCCGGACTCGACGCGGAAATAGGCTCCGCGCCCGCGCGCCTCGCCACCCTCGAAGCCGTGAGCGCCAGCCCGACCGCCGCGCCTGCCGGGACTCCCGCGCCCGCCGCCAGCACACCTCCTGCCGTCAGCGCGACGCCGGATGCCAGCGCGACGCCCGAGCCTTCACCGTCTCCGTCGGCGACGCCCGAAACGCCGGTCGCCACTCCTTCGCCGGAGTCGCCCGCCGTCGCCGCCCCGACGCCCATCACTCAACGCGAAACCGAGGCGGCAACGCCCGCGCCCGCCGCCGAGCCTTCACCCTCGCCGACGCCCGCGCAAACGCAATCAAGCGCGCCCGCCGAAACGAAGGCCGCGACCGCCGCGACACCCGTCGAAGCAAAGAGCAGGAGGCGGGGGCAAAGCGCATGCTCGCTTGTCCTGAGCGCAAGCGCGGTGGAGTTGAGCAACAGCGGCGGTTCGGCCAGCGTCGGCGTGAGCCTCGAAGGCAGCACCAACCTCGCGGGCATCAACGCCGCCACCGCCAACTGGTCGGACATCATCATCCTGCGTGAGCCGCAAGGCGACACCAACTCGCTTAAATTCACCATCACCTCGATCAGCAGAGCCACCGGCAACTTCAACGTCACCTTCAAGTCGCCCTGCGGCGCGCAGGACTTGGCCGTGACGGTGAAGTGAAAGTAGGAATTTAGAGAGGCGAAAGCAGAAAGGCGAAAGCGGGCAGGAAGCCCGCGCGTCTCCCTGCCCGCTCCCGCTTTCTACTCTCGCGCTGTCTCTCAGA